>JACEFY010000204.1 GCA_016807485.1 Stenotrophomonas maltophilia
GCGATAGGGTGCTGACGTGCCCACGCCCCGCCGACTGCTGCTCGTGAACGGACCGAACCTGAACCTGCTGGGCATCCGGCAGCCGGAGATCTACGGGCACGACACGCTCACCGACGTCGAACGCATCGTGACCGATGCCGCCGCGACCCACGGCTTCGAGGTGACGGCGGTGCAGAGCAACCACGAGGGCGTGCTGGTCGACGAGATCCACGCGGCACGGACGACGTGCTCCGGAATCGTCATCAACCCCGGCGGCCTGACCCATACCTCGGTGGTGCTGCGCGACGCACTGTCGGCCGTCGCCCTGCCCGTCGCCGAGGTGCACATCTCCGACGTGTACGCCCGCGAGGAGTTCCGCCATCACTCGTTCGTGCGCGACGTCGCGCTCGTGCACGTCGTCGGCGAGGGCGTCGCAGGCTACGCGCACGCGACCGGGCTGCTGATCGACGCGATCGTGGGTCTCGCCGAGGGGTGACGTAGAATGGACTGCTGGGCTTCGCGCCCGTAGACCTCTCACGAACGGAACTCCACACTCATGGCATCGACCGCAGACATCAAGAACGGCGTCGTCCTCTCGATCGACGGACAGCTGTGGAACGTGATCGAGTTCCAGCACGTCAAGCCCGGCAAGGGCGGTGCGTTCGTGCGCACCAAGCTCAAGAACGTCATGAGCGGCAAGGTCGTCGACCGCACCTACAACGCCGGCGCCAAGATCGACATCGAGAACGTCGACCGCCGCGACTTCACCTACCTCTACAACGACGGCGACACGTACGTCTTCATGGACGTCGACAACTACGACCAGCTCTCGGTGGGCGCTGCGACCGTCGGCGACGCGAAGAACTTCATGCTGGAGAACCTCCAGGTGCAGATCGCGCTCAACAACGACAACCCGCTCTACGTCGAGCTTCCGGCATCCGTCATCCTCGAAGTGACCTACACCGAGCCCGGCCTCCAGGGCGACCGCTCGTCGGCCGGCACGAAGCCCGCCACCGTCGAGACCGGCTACGAGATCCAGGTGCCGCTGTTCGTCGAGCAGGGCACCAAGGTCAAGGTCGACACCCGCACGGGTGACTACCTCGGCCGCGTCAGCTGAGGTGAGTGCCCGCAGCAAGGCGCGCAAGCGCGCCCTCGACATCCTCTACCAGTCGGACGTCCGAGGCGACGACCTCGGCGTGACGCTCGCCGTCGAAGCCCAGCGCGCCTCGAGCGAACCGGCACGCGAAGCGTCGTGGCTCTACGCCCGCGAGATCGTCGACGGTGTCATCGACAACCAGGACGACATCGACGAGCAGATCATCACGCACGCCCGTGACTGGAAGATCGAACGGATGCCGGCGGTCGACCGCGCGATCCTCCGCATCGCCGTGTGGGAACTCCTGCACAACGACGAGGTGCCGGCCGCGGTCGCCATCGACGAGGCGGTCGAGCTCGCGAAGGAGTTCTCGACCGACGATTCCGGGTCGTTCGTGCACGGCGTGCTGGCACGCATCACGCGCTCCAACTGACGCTTCGCCGCACCCCGCGAGGAGGGGACACGTGCCCGCCCCGTTCGTCTCCGACGCCGAGATCCGGCGCGCAGCGCGGAGCGGAGCGTACGAGCGGGGAGTGGACTACGCCCGCACCGCGGCCGTGCGTCGGATCAGCTGGGACGATGCGACCGCGACCCTGCGCGGCGTCGTCGCCGGCAGTGGCAGTGCGCTCTACCACTGCACCGTCAGGCTCGACGCGACCGCTGCCGCGCCGCGCATCATGACGGCCCAGTGCTCGTGCCCCGTGGGCGACCACTGCAAGCACACCGTCGCGACGATCCTCCGGAGCAATGCGGGTGCCGGGGGCGGCGTGCACACCGCCGGCACCGGACGCGGCGACGCCGACCTCGGGCTCAGCGCGCCGGCGCCCACCCGGACGCCCGGATGGCGCACCCTGGTGGCGCGCACGGATCCGGCCGTCACGGTGCGCCCGCTCGCCCTCGGCGTCGAGGTGCGCCTCCGCGAGTCGCGTGCCTCTGCCTACTGGGGCACACGCCGCATCCAGACGGCGACACCTCGGGCTCTCACGGAGGCACTCGCGAGCGGCCGGGCCGATGACATCTCGCTAGGCCTCCGACCTCTCGCCCGCAGCACGGGGACCGGAGCATGGGTGCGGGCCGACGTCTCATGGGACATCCTCCGCCGCAGTGCGCAGCACGGCGCCCCGCACGTCCACCCGAGGTCGCAGGCCCGCTGGTTCGCCGAACTCCACGCGATCGTCCACGACGCCCGCGTGCTCGGCGCCGTCCGGGATGATTCGGCCTGGCTCACGCTCGACGAGGTCGAGTCGGCGCTCGTCTGGCCGCATCTGCGCGCGGCGGACGCCCTCGGGCTGCCGATCGTGCCGGCCGGCAAGAACCAGAGCGTCACCCTCGAGGAGCAGGCGTCCGTCGCGATCGCGCTGGAGCGCAGCCAGACGCGCGGGCTCGAGATCCAGCCGCGCATCACCATCGGCGAGAAGACGGCCGACCCCGCCCGGGTGCGCCCGATCGGCCACATCGGGATCTACGAGCTGGCCGCGACGAACACCGGCATCCAGCTGACGCTCGCGCCGGTGCCGCTCGGTGACACGGTTCACGCACTGCTCACCGTCCGCGAGCGGATCGACGTCCCCGCGGCCGAGACGGCGGAGTTCCTCCAGGAGGCCTACCCCGCCCTCGCCCGCGACGCGGAGGTCCTCGCCGGGCCGGGCGTGCGGCTACCCGCCCCCGAAGCCACGACGGCGGTCGTGACGGTCGCGTTCGGTCCCGCGGCCACCGTGCGCTACCGGCTGCAGTGGCACCGACCCGGACACGGCCGCGCGCCCTTCGACACGACCGACGGCTCGGATGCCGAAGACGCGCTCCGCCCCCTGATCCATCGCGCGTGGACCGATCGTGGTCTGACGTTCGTCGACAGCGCGACGCTCGCGGATGTGGATGCCGCCGAGTTCACCGAGCACGTGTTGCCGGCGCTCGAAGCCGTCGACGGCGTGCGGGTGGAGGCACGCGGACGACGGCGCGTGTTCCGCGAGCTCACGGGAGACCCGCGGATCACGGTGAAGACCGTCGAGAGCGACGACCCGGACTGGTTCGACCTGGGCGTGCTGGTGGAGATCGACGGGCACCGCATCCCGTTCCGGCCGCTGTTCTCGGCGCTCGCCACGCGTCGGAAGCGACTGCTCCTCGCCGACGGCCACTACTTCTCCCTCGCGCATCCGGCACTCGACCGCCTGCGCGACCTCATCGACGAGGCCGCCGACCTGCCTGAGTGGGAGTCGGGTCCGCGGATCAGCCGCTACCAGCTGCCGCTCTGGGACGACTTCGAGGATCTCGCCGACCAGGCCGTGCCCGCCACCGCGTGGCGCTCCGCCGTCGAAGCCTTCCGCACAGCCGACGCGACTCCGGTCGATCCGCCGGACGGGCTCGATGCCCGGTTGCGGCCCTATCAGCAGGAGGGCTTCCAGCGCCTCGCGCTCTGGTGGCGCCACCGACTGGGCGGCATCCTCGCCGACGACATGGGGCTCGGCAAGACGCTGCAGGTGCTGGCACTCATCCTCCACGCGCGCGAGCGCGGTGAGCGGCGCCCGTTCCTCGTCGTCGCGCCGACGTCGGTGCTGGCGACGTGGCGGTCGGAAGCGGCACGCTTCGCGCCCGGACTCCGCGTGCACCTCGCCGAATCGACCCTCGCGAAGAGCGGCGCGGTCGCCGACGTCGACGGCGCCGACGTCGTGGTGACCTCGTACACGCTCCTCCGCCTCGACGAAGACGCCTACGCCGCGGCGGGGTGGGCGGGGGTGATCCTCGACGAGGCGCAGTTCGTGAAGAACCCGCGCACCCGCCTGTACCGCGCGGTCGAACGGTTGCGTTCGGACATGGTGCTCGCCGTGACGGGCACGCCGCTGGAGAACTCGCTCGTGGAGCTGTGGGCGCTCTTGTCGCTCGCGTGCCCAGGGCTGTTCCCGTCGGCCCGGCGGTTCCGCGAGGAGTACGTGCGGCCGATCGAGCAGGGGAAGGTGCCCGAGAACCAGGAAGGCGCACCGTACCGCGAAGCACGTCTGGCCCGTCTGCGTGCGCGGCTGCGGCCCTTCCTCCTGCGGCGCACGAAGGATCTCGTCGCGCCCGAGCTGCCCGCGCGCCAGGAGCAGGAGCTGCGGGTCGAGCTGAGCCCCGCTCACCGCGCCGTCTACGATCGCGTGCTGCAGCGCGAGCGGCGGAAGGTGCTGGGGCTTCTCGCCGACCTCGACCGCAACCGGTTCATCGTCTTCCGCTCGCTGACGCTCCTGCGGCGCCTCGCGCTCGCGCCGGCGCTCGTCGACGTCGGCGACGCCGACATCCGATCCAGCAAGCTCGACACGCTCCGGGAGCTCTTGGACGAACTCGTCGCCGAAGGTCATCGCGCGCTGATCTTCAGCCAGTTCACGTCGTACCTCGATCTCGTGCGTGCCGACCTCGATGCGCACGGCATCCGTTACGAATACCTCGACGGGTCGACGCGTCGGCGCGCCGACGTCGTCGACGCGTTCCGCACGGGCGACGCCCCCGTCTTCCTCATCAGCCTGAAGGCGGGCGGGTTCGGCCTCACCCTCACCGAAGCCGACTATGTCTTCCTGCTGGATCCCTGGTGGAACCCCGCCGCGGAAGCACAGGCCATCGACAGGACGCACCGGATCGGCCAGACGCGACCCGTGAACGT
>JACEFY010000205.1 GCA_016807485.1 Stenotrophomonas maltophilia
GCGACGGGGCGCACGTGGGGCAAGACCGCGACAGTCGTCACGGCGAAGGACGTCACCCTGCCCGGCTCCCTCGGCGGCGGCATCGCGATCGCGCGCACCTCGGGGCTCGCGGCGACCGCCACCCCCGCCGACGACGGCCGCGTCTGGCGGCTTCATGCCGAGATCGAGGATGCTGGGTTCGACATCACCGTGTCTCGCCCGCCGGGGCACGACTGCCTCGCCGTCGTCGTGCCCTGGTCGTCGCGGCGCTTCCAGTACACCGTGAAGGATGTGGCCCTCCCTGCGACGGGCACGGTCACGACGGCGGGGGTCACTCACCCGGTGTCCGACGGCTCGTGGGCGGTGCTCGACCACGGGCGCGGGCGGTGGCCGTACGACATCCGCTGGAACTGGGGTGCCGGCGGGGGGATCTCGGGCGGGCGCACCGTCGGCATCCAGGTCGGCGGCAGATGGACCGACGGCACCGGGTCGACCGAGAACGGCGTGGTCATCGACGGCACGCTGCACAAGATCTCCGCACCGCTGCGCTGGGACTACGACCTCGACGACGTCCTCCGCCCGTGGCGGGTGCGCGGCGGCGGACTGGACGCGACGCTGACCCCCGCGTACCTCAAGGCATCGGCGACGAACCTGCTCGTGGTCTCGTCCCGCACGCGCCAGTGCTTCGGCGAGTGGTCGGGCACGTTCGACGGGATCGCGTTCGCGGGGCTCGCGGGCTTCGCGGAGGATGTCCACAACCGCTGGTGAGAGCGGGCCGCGCGGTCCTAGGCTGACCGCATGTCATTCCAGACGTACCTCGACAACATCGAGGACAAAACGGGGCTGACCCCGCGTCAATTCGTCGATCAGGCAACCGCCAAGGGCTTCGGCCCCGGAACGAAGGCGGGCGAGATCATCGCCTGGCTGGCCGAGGACTATTCGCTCGGCCGCGGCCACGCGATGGCGCTCGTGCACGTCATCACCAAGGGGCCGAAGATCTCCTCGAAGCACGTCGGCACCGGCACGACGCACAGCGACGCGTCGGACACCCTCTGGCTCGAGGGCAAAGCGAGCAATCCGGCGCGCACATGACGGCCGCGGTCGCGGTGCGCGGCCTCCGTGTGCGCCGGGGCCGCACCGACGTCTTCGCCGGGCTCGACCTCGAGATCCCCCGCGGATCGGTGACGGGCCTCCTCGGCCCCTCGGGATGCGGCAAGACCACCCTGATGCGCGCGATCGTCGGCGTGCAGAAGATCGCGGGCGGCGCCGTATCGGTGCTGGGCGAGCCGGCGGGCAGCCGCGGCCTGCGCCGACGCGTCGCCTACGACACGCAGGCGGCATCCGTCTACACCGACCTCTCGGTCCGTCAGAACCTCCGCTACTTCGCGAGGGTCGTCGGCGCCGGGCGCGGCGATGTCGACCGGGTGATCGACCAGGTCGGCCTCGACGCGCAGGCGGGGCAGAGCGTCGGGTCGCTGTCCGGCGGTCAACGCGGCCGGGTGTCGCTCGCGGTGGCCATGCTCGGGCGTCCCGACCTCCTCGTCCTCGACGAGCCGACCGTGGGGCTCGACCCGGAGCTGCGCGCCGACCTGTGGCGCATCTTCCGCACGCTCGCCTCCGACGGGGCGACCCTCCTCGTCTCCAGCCACGTCATGGATGAGGCGCTGCGCTGCGACCGGCTGCTCCTCCTACGCGCCGGGCGCCTCATCGCCGACACGACCCCCGACGGACTGCTGTCGAGCACCGGGACCCGCGATCCGGATGCCGCCTTCCTCGCGCTCATCGAGAAAGATGCCGCCGCGTGAACGCCGCGCGCACGCTGGCCACCGCGGGACGGGTGCTCCGCCAGCTCAGCCACGACCCGCGGTCGATCGCGCTCATGCTGTTGGCCCCGAGCCTGCTCGTAGGGCTGTTCGCCTGGCTGTTCAGCGATCAGGACGGGGTCTTCGACTCCATCGGCGGGGCGATCCTTGCGCTCTTCCCCTTCGTGGTGATGTTCCTCGTGACCTCGATCACCACGCTTCGCGAGCGGCGCAGCGGCACTCTCGAGCGGCTCATGACCACGCCGCTCGGCAAAGGCGACTTCATCGTCGGCTACGCCCTCGCCTTCGCGGTGCTCGCCGTGCTGCAGGCCCTGGTCACCGTCACGTTCGCGGTCGTCGTCTGTGGGCTGCAGGTCGAGGGTCCGCTCTGGCAGCTGGGGCTCGTCGCCGTCGTCGACGCGCTCCTCGGGACGGCGCTCGGACTGCTGGCGAGCGCGTTCGCGCGCACCGAGTTCCAGGCGGTGCAGTTCATGCCGGTGCTCGTGTTCCCGCAGATCATCCTCGGCGGCCTGTTCATGCCGCGCGACCGCATGCCGGACGTGCTCTCCGCGGTGAGCGATTGGCTGCCGCTCAGCCACGCGATCGACGCTGTCAACGCGGTCGCGGCGGGTGAGGCCGGCGGGGACGTATGGCGACCGCTCCTCATCGTCGTCGCGTTCGCCGTCGGCGCGCTGGCCCTCGCCGCGCTGACGCTGCGGCGCCGCACGGGGTGATCAGGTCGAGCGGAGCTTCGCGGTGAGCGCGTGCAGCTGCGCGAGCTCGTCGTCGGTGAGCACCGACATCCGGTCGGCGATGGAGCGCCCGTGCACGGTCGCGATCCGGCGGAAGGCGGCCAGGCCCTGTTCGGTCGCCCGCACGATGGCGCCGCGGCCGTCTTCCGGGTCGGCGCATTTGGAGATGAGCCCCCGGGCGACCATCCGATCGACGAGGCGTGAGACGCTCGGCTGACTGATCAGCATGTTCGCCGTGACGTCGCGCAGGCGGGCGGCCGCCTCGTCGCCGCGCGCGACGGTGAGCAGCACGTCGTACTCGGCCTGGGTGAGCTCGTCGGGGCAGAAGTCGACGCTGATCTGCTCGAAGACCTCGTGCTGCGCCCGGAACAAGCTCTCCCACGCGGAGATCGCAAGGCGGCGGTCGGTCATGGCGTCCACTTTAGTGCGCCGCATAGGCTCGAGGGCATGAGACGTCTCGGTGCGCTGGTGGCCCTGCTCGCTGCGGTCTTCGTCGCCGTTGCCCTCCCGGCATCCGCCCCGTCCGCCCACGCGGCGGGACCGAGCGCGGGGGTCTTCGCCGACGTCGACGATTTCACCTTCGACTCGATGACCGCCGACTACACGCTCACCCGCGACACCGAGGGGAAGAGCCACCTCGACGTCGTCGAGCAGATCGTGGCGGTCTTCCCCGATGCCGATCAGAACCGCGGCATCCGACGCCTCCTCCCCGCCAAGTACAACGGCCAGCCGCTCAACGTCGACGTCGTCTCGGTGACCGACGAGAACGGCGCCGCCCGCCCGATGGAGGTCGAATCCGACGACGGCGTCGTCTCGATCGTGTCGCGCGCACCCGACTATCTGCGCGGTGCGCAGACCTTCGTCCTCACCTACTCGCTCGAGAACGTCACGTGGAACTTCCCCGACACGGGGCTCGAGTTCTATTGGGACGTCAACGGCGTCGACTGGGCGCAGCCGTTCGGCTCGGTCACCGCGCGTCTGCACCTCGCGCCCGACCTCGCGGCCTCGCTGTCGGGGCGGATGGCCTGTTATCAGGGCTATCAGGACGCGAGCGACGCGTGCGCGTCGATCGATCAGGCGACGGATGCCGCCGGCGACACGGTCATCACCGCCGAGGCCACGGGTCTGCAGCCGCACCAGACCTTGAGCCTCGCCGTCGGGTTCGCGCCCGAGACCTTCGCCCTCTTCGACGCGTCGTACCTGGCAGCCCCGTTCGGATGGCTGCAGGCGATCGCCGGGCTCGCCGTCGTCGGCGCCGGCGGGATGGCCCTGCGTGCGCGCCGCCGGGGCCTCGCCGACGAGCCCGGTCGGCCGACGATCATCGCGGAGTACACCCCACCCCCGAACATCGATGCGCTCGAGAGCGCTGTGCTCCTCGGCAAGACGACGAAGGCGATCCCCGCCGAGGTGCTCGAGCAGGCCGTCGCCGGGTCGATCCGCATCGTCGAGGGTCCGGCATCCTGGCTCGGGAAGGGCAAGCTCACCGCCGAGCTCGTCGATCGCGCGCGCGCGGACGGCGACGGGCGGATGCTGCTCGACGGGCTCTTCCCGCAGGGCGTGCCGGGGGAGACGTATCAGTTCGGCACGCAGGACACCCGGTTCTCCGGTGTGGCCCAGAAGATCCTCGCGGCGGCCGAGGTCGAGCTGAAGAACCGCGGTCTGCGGCGGTTCGTTCCGGGCGCCACGCGCGCCGCACCCATCATCGTCGGTGGTGTGGGGATGCTGGCGGTCGCCGCCCTAGGTGCCGGGGCGCTCATCGCGAATGTGCACCCCGCGGTGCCGCTCATCGTGATGGCCGTGGCCGTCGTCATCTTCTTCGCCATCGTCGGGCTGTGCGTGCGCAAGCCGCTGACCGCGCAGGGGGCCGAGACGCGCGATCATCTGCGCGGACTCGAGCAGTTCATCGCGTGGGCCGAGGCCGACCGCATCCGCATGCTGCAGTCGCCGCAGGGCGCCGAGCGGGTGGCCGTCGACGTCGACGACCCTCGCCAGAAGCTGCAGCTCTACGAGAAGCTCCTGCCGTACGCCGTGGTCTTCGGCCAGGAGAAGCAGTGGTCGAAGGAGCTCGCCGTCCTCTACACGGCCGTCGGTGCGACGGGCCCCTACTGGTATTGCGGCACGGGCGCCTTCG
>JACEFY010000206.1 GCA_016807485.1 Stenotrophomonas maltophilia
CGCTTGCGATTCGCCTCGCACGAGGGCGCCGCGTCGGTCGAGCGCCACGAGCGCCTCATCGCGCTCTGCGCCGCCGGCGATGCCGAGGGCGCGGCCCGACTCGCCGAACAGACCTGGCAGACCCTCGACTCCACCCCCGACCCCGAAGGACCCCACGCATGAAGCTGCACGAGTTCCCCCGTCATCCGCTCACGTTCGGGCCGAGCCCCGTCCAGCACCTCGAGCGCCTGTCGCAGCACCTCGGCGGCGCGCAGGTGTGGGCCAAGCGGGAAGACGTCAACAGCGGGCTCGCGTTCGGCGGCAACAAGGTCCGCAAGCTCGAGTACATCGTGCCCGACGCGCTCGCCTCCGGCGCCGACACCCTGGTGTCGATCGGCGGATACCAGTCGAATCACACGCGCGCCGTCGCCGCCGTCGCCGCTCATCTCGGGCTGAAGGCGCGGCTCGTGCAGGAGAAGTGGGTGCCGTGGGATGACGACACCAACGACAAGGTCGGCAACATCCTGCTCTCCCGCATGATGGGCGCCGACTCCCGCCTCGACGACGCGGGGTTCGACATCGGCATCCGCGACTCCTGGAAGAACGCACTCGAGGAGGTCGAGAGCGCGGGCGGCACTCCGTATCCGATTCCGGCCGGCGCGAGCGAGCACCCCCTCGGGGGCCTCGGGTTCGCCAACTGGGCCTTCGAAGTGGCCGAGCAGGAGAAGCAGCTCGGGGTGTTCTTCGACACGATCGTCGTGTGCACCGTGACCGGATCGACGCACGCGGGCATGATCGCCGGCTTCGCCGCGCTGGAAGACCTCACCGGGGTGAAGCGCCGGGTCCTCGGGATCGATGCGTCGGCGACCCTGCAGAAGACACGCGACCAGGTGGCGCGCATCGCGCGCCACACCGCCGCGCTCATCGAGCTCGGTCGCGACCTCCGCGATGACGAGATCCAGGTGCTCGAGGGATGGGCGGGCGACCTCTACGGCATCCCGGTCGACTCGACGATGGAGGCCATCGCCCTCGGGGCACAGCTCGAGGCGATGATCACCGACCCCGTCTACGAGGGGAAGTCGCTCGCCGGCCTCATCGACCTCGTCGGGTCCCGCGACATCCCCAAGGAGTCGACCGTGCTCTACGCCCACCTGGGCGGTCAGCCCGCGATCAACGCCTACCACTCGCTCTGGAGCTGATCGGGTCCTCAGCCTCCGGAGAGCGCCGCGAGAGCACGGCCGGCGATGTCGGCGGCCACGGTCGCGTCCTCGCCCGCCGAGACCTCGACCACGTTGACCCCGTCGGTCGCATAGACCTTCGCGAACGCTTTCGCAACGACCGCATCTCGAGCTCCCACGACAGCGATGGGCTCCATCCCTGTGGTGGCGACGATCGCCGGCCACGTCCATGCCGCCCCCGGCGAGATCGTCGTGTATCCGATGTAGAACAGAGCATCGGGCGAAGCCGTTCTGTTGTCCGTGAACCACGGGCAGTACTGCTGTACGCCCGCGAGCCTCAGCAGCGCCATCTCGGGGTGCTCGGACCCCTCCCAGAACCCGTCGACGTACGGTCCGGCGACGGCTTCCAGCGACATGCTCTCATGCAGGGCGGCGCAGTCCTCAAGCGCCCACCAGGTGGCTGCGCGATCGGCGCGTTGGGCGTCCCACGCCTGCCGAGCGTTACCGAGCGCGGCATCGATCGTGGCGGCGAGCAGGTCGCTCGGGGGTTCGCTCAGGTTCCAGCCGGCGCGCGCCATCGCCCAGATCTCGCCGTCGACGCGGGACATTCGGCAGTTGACGGTGTCGTAACTCGGCTCGCAGAGCGGCGCGTCGTAGGCCGAGAGGAATGCCGGCGGCACGCTGTCAGCGGGCATCAGGATCACGGCGATAGCATCGAGACCCTCCGGCAGCCCCGCTGCCCCTTCCGCCGCGTACCACTCGCACTCGACGCCGCCCAGCGTTCCGACGGCCGGCACCTCGGCATATTCCGCGCTGTTCGCGGACCACTCGAGTCGCTGTTGCTCGATGGGAACAGCGCCCTCGCCGACGAGCGCGTCGAGCTGCGGCGTCGTGAGGACAGACGCGCAGTCGCCACCGAAAGGCCGCACCGGGTCGGCGCGCAGCGTCGGAGTCGGAGACGGCTCAGCGCTCGGCGTGGACTCGGTCGCGCTGGGCGTCGACACGGACGCCGGCTGCGACGCGCACCCCACGAGGGCCAGGACGAGGGAGACGGACGCTGCGGTGACGATGCGATGGGGGCTCACCCCTCCATCGTCACATCCGGAAGCTCCCGCACGGACAACGAGGGTGTAACGATGTGCTCATCGCATGCCGATTGCGGCATGCGATCTGCTCAGGCGGTGACGACCTGCGCCGTCCCGATCTGCGCGTCGGGGCCCATCTCGTCGGCGATCCGCCGAGCCTCCTCGATCAGGGTGGCGACGATGTCGGCCTCGGGGACGGTCTTCACGACCTCGCCCTTGACGAAGATCTGCCCCTTGCCGTTGCCGGAGGCGACACCGAGGTCTGCCTCGCGCGCCTCACCCGGCCCGTTGACGACGCATCCCATCACCGCGACCCGCAGCGGCACGGTGACGTCCTTGAGGCCCTCGGTGACGCTGTCGGCGAGCGAGTAGACATCGACCTGCGCACGCCCGCACGAGGGGCAGGAGACGATCTCGAGCTTGCGCTCGCGGAGGTTCAGCGACTGCAGGATCTGATGCCCGACCTTGACCTCTTCCGCCGGCGGCGCCGACAGCGAGACGCGGATCGTGTCGCCGATGCCTTCGGACAGCAGGATGCCGAAGGCCGTCGCGCTCTTGATCGTCCCCTGGAAGGCGGGTCCCGCTTCAGTGACGCCCAGGTGCAGCGGCCAGTCCCCCATCTCGGCGAGCAGGCGATAGGCCTTGACCATGACGATCGGGTCGTTGTGCTTGACCGAGATCTTGAAGTCGTGGAAGTCGTGCTCTTCGAAGAGGGATGCCTCCCACCGTGCGCTCTCGGCGAGCGCCTCCGGGGTGGCCTTCCCGTACTTCTGCAGCAGGCGCGGGTCGAGCGAGCCGGCGTTGACGCCGATGCGGAGGGAGACCCCGGCATCCTTCGCCGCCTTCGCGATGGCGCCGACCTGGTCGTCGAACTTGCGGATGTTGCCCGGATTCACGCGCACGGCGGCGCAGCCAGCGTCGATCGCCTGGAAGACGTACTTCGGCTGGAAGTGGATGTCGGCGATGACCGGGATCTGGCTCTTCTTCGCGATGATGTGGAGCACGTCGGCGTCGTCCTGCGACGGCACGGCGACGCGCACGATCTCGCAGCCCGACGCGGTGAGCTCGGCGATCTGCTGGAGCGTCGCGTTGATGTTGGTCGTCGGCGTCGTGCACATCGACTGGACGCTGATGGGCGCGTCACCGCCGACGAGGACTTTTCCGACCTTGATCTGACGGCTCTTGCGACGCGGGGCGAGGACTTCCGGCACGCGGGGCATCCCGAGGTTCACTGCTGGCACGGTCTCAGCCTACGACTCCCCAGGGCGACCTGGCCGGATCCGCGCCTGGGTGGATGCTCCGAACCGCCCGGGTCCGCAGGGCGCCCCGTGGTAGGGTGACCGCATGTTCGCGCGCGACACCTGGTGGCCCACCCGCTGAAAGCGGTGTGTGCGTGCGAACGAGCAGACCGCCCGATGAGGCGGTCTTTTCGTTTCGCGACGAAGGTCCGCCCGATGACACGAAAGGCCCGGCGATGATCCCGAGCCCCGCTGACCTGGACGCGCTCCGTCGCTCCGGGCGACCCTTCGCGCTGATCGCGCGCGACGGCGCCACCGTCGAGATCCTCACCGGCGACGTGGTCGATGTCGCGCTGCTCGCCGACATCCCCCTCGCCGACGCGTCCGGTGCGGCGCGGGAGGTCCTCGCGCTCGTACCGTTCCGTCAGGTCGTCGAGCGCGGGTTCGAATGCCACGACGACGGTGCGCCGCTGCGGTGTCTCGTCGTCGACGCGCACGAGCACCGGCCGCTCGCCGACGTGCTGGCCGAGCTGCCGACGGCGCCCGTGACGCTGACGGATGCCGGTTTCGACATCGCCGACAGCGAGTACGCCGACATCGTGCGCCGCGTGATCGCCGACGAGATCGGGCGCGGCGAGGGCGCGAACTTCGTGATCCGCCGCGACTTCACCGCGTCCGTCGACGAAGACCCGGTGACCGCCGGTCTCACGTGGTTCCGGGCGCTCCTCGAACACGAGCGCGGCGCCTACTGGACCTTCCTCGTCGTCACCGACGGCCATGTCGCCGTGGGGGCGAGCCCCGAAGCGCACGTGAGCGCGCAGGGGGGCGTCGTCACGATGAACCCCATCTCGGGCACGTTCCGTCATCCGGCGGGGGGCGCGACGGCGGCGACCCTGACCGACTTCCTCTCCTCGACGAAGGAGACGGAGGAGCTCTTCATGGTCGTCGACGAGGAGCTCAAGATGATGTCGGCGGTCTGCAGCGACGGCGGCCGGATCACCGGGCCGCATCTCAAAGAGATGTCGCGCCTCACGCACACCGAGTACATGCTGCGGGGGCGGAGCGCGATGGACCCGCGCGACATCCTCCGCGAGACGATGTTCGCCCCGACGGTGACCGGTTCGCCGATGCAGAACGCGTGCACG
>JACEFY010000207.1 GCA_016807485.1 Stenotrophomonas maltophilia
ACCATCGGGCCGATGTCGGCCGTCTCCGTCTCGGACGGGCGCACCCTCACCGCCGGCGACGTCGGTGCCGGCGTCGCCGTGCTCGACGCGACCTATGCTGCCAGCGCCGGGGTCGCCGTCGGCGGAACGATCGAGGTCGGCGGCACCGATTTCACCGTCGTCGGCATCGTCGCGTCGG
The DNA here is from genome assembly GCA_016807485.1 of Stenotrophomonas maltophilia. Classification (GTDB taxonomy): domain Bacteria; phylum Actinomycetota; class Actinomycetes; order Actinomycetales; family Microbacteriaceae; genus Microbacterium. Next base: position 179 of record JACEFY010000207.1, read on the forward strand.
CGTCGTCCGACGCCGATACAGCGGCGAACGTCTACATCCCGCTCGACGTCGCGCAGGACCTCTCCGGTGCCGGCGACGTCGTCTCGACGGTGTACGTGCAGGCCACCTCGAGCGACCGGATCGCCGCCGTGCAGACCGCGCTCGAGACCGCGCTGCCGGATGCCACGGTCAGCTCGCAGGCCGACCTCGCCGCAGACGTCTCGGGCTCGCTCGCGAGCGCCACCTCGCTCATCACGAACCTCGGCACGTGGCTCTCGGTCATCGTCCTGGCCGTCGCGGTGGCCCTCGCCGTGCTCCTCACGATCTCGGGCATCACACGCCGCACGCGCGAACTCGGCACCCTCAAGGCGATCGGCTGGTCGAACCGCCGGGTCGTCGGTCAGGTGGCCGGCGAGTCGGTCGTGCAGGCCCTCATCGGCGGCGTCCTCGGCATCGTCCTCGGCGTCATCGGGGTCACCGTCATCAATCTCGTCGCGCCCACCATCTCGGCGGCGCCCGCGACCTCGACCGGTCCGGGTGGAGCGGGCGACCCGGGAGGCATGGGCGGGCCGGGCGGCGCGGTCGGCACGCTCGCGCAGACGACGACCGACGTCGTCCTGCAGGCTCCGCTGTCACTCTGGATCATCGTCCTCGCGGGTCTTCTCGCGGTCGCCGGCGGCCTCGTCGCCGGGGCGTTCGGCGGCTGGCGTGCTGCGCGACTCCGCCCGGCCGAAGCGCTGCGAGCGGTCTCATGACCGCGGCATCCCCTCACCCCCACCCCTCGAAGGAGACGACCATGACCATCATCCAGCCGGCGACCGGCGATGTTCCGGATGCCGCCCGCCCGCCCGCCTACCGCCTCACCGGCGTCACGAAGACCTATCGGCAGAAGGGCCGCGTCGTGCACGCGCTGACCGGCGTCGACCTCGAGATGCTCCGTGAGTGGCTCTGGCGCGCGACGCAGCGCGGTGACGCGCGCGCGACCCTGGCTCGACGGGCCGCGTCGGTGCGGGCGATGTTCGCGTGGGCGACGGATGCGCAGCTGATCCCCGCCGACCCGAGCCTGCGGCTCCTCCCGCCCAAGCGCGGGCGCAGGCTCCCCTCCGTCGCGACGGCGACGGCGATGGACGGCATCCTCCACGCCGCGGGCGAGCGTGCCGCTGACGGCGATCCGCTGGCGCTCCGGGACGCGTGCCTCCTCGAACTGCTGTACGCGTCCGCGGTGCGCGTGTCGGAAGCGTGCGGCAGCGACCTCGACGATCTCGACCGCGCGCACCGTACGCTCCGCGTGCTCGGCAAGGGCCGGAAGGAGCGCGTCGTGCCCTTCGGCCTCCCCGCGCTCCGGGCGCTCGACGCCTATCTCTCCCGCGGTCGCCCGGTGCTCGTCGCCCGCGGCACCGGCACATCAGCCATCTTCCTGGGCGCGCGGGGCGGGCGGCTCGGCGCGCGCAGCGCCTACGAGATCGTGTCGCGCGCGGTGGCCCCGGCTCTCGGTCAGGCGACCGTCGGCCCGCACGCCCTCCGGCACTCTGCCGCCACGCACCTCCTCGATGGTGGGGCGGACCTTCGCACCGTCCAGGAGATGCTGGGGCACGCGAGCCTGGGCACGACGCAGATCTACACGCACGTCTCCGCGGAGAAGCTGCAGGCGACCTATCGTCTCTCGCATCCGCGCGCATGAGCGCGGGCGGCGATAGCCTGAGCGGATGATCGTACGCGGAGCCCGGGTCCTCGCCGTCGCCGTCGTCGCCGTCGCCCTCTGCGGATGCGTACCGGAGTCGGATGAGCCGCCGTTCGCGGTGGTGCGGCCGGCCTCCACGCCGCCCGCGGTCGCGTCGGTGAGCCCGTCGCCGACTCCCGACGCGTCTGCCGTCGACGTGCAGTGCGAAGGCGGTGTCGCGTACCTCATCGGGGAGTCGACATCGCTGCGGCTCGCGTCGACGTGTGCGCGGGTCGACGTCGCCGGCGAGGACCTCCGCGTCGATCTCGCGGACGCCGTCCTCGACGACATCACCGTCCGCGGCGAAGGCAACATCGTCGTGGCCGGTTCGCTCACGAGCGTCGTCATCGAGGGGCAGCGCAACTCGCTCGAGGCCACCGCCATCGGATCGGGAACCGTCCGTGGCGACGACAACCGCGTGGACGTCCGCGGCGACCTCGGCGCCCTCACGGTGCAAGGAGGTGGCAACACGATCGTCGCGGACACGCTCGGTGCCGTCACCGATCAGGGCGAAGGCAACACCATCGCCCCGCGATGAACTCGCCCGTCAGCAGCACGGCAGCAGGATCGCGCGGGGGACGTCGGTCAGCAGCGCCATCGGATTGATGTACTCGCCGCGCTCGCGGACCCCGAAGTGGACCGCGCCCGCGGGCGCATGACCGCCGGTCGCCGCCGTGCCGACGGCGTCACCGGCCCGGATGTGCGCACCGATCGGCACGCCCGCGATCACCGGTTCTAGGGTCGTCACCAGCCCGGCGCCGTGGTCGATCGTGACGAGCGGCCGCCCGGCGACCTCGCCGGCGAATGCGACGGTCCCCGCTGCCGGCGTGCTCACCGCGGCTCCGGGCGAGGCCGCCAGGTCGATGCCCCGGTGCCCGGCCGCGTACCGATGGGCGGGCGCGCGGTACGGCGCCACGATGCGCACCGGCCCGACCGGCCACTGCCAGCCGTCTGTCGCGGTCGGCGCCACGCTCACCGCCGCGGCGGCAGGCGGGCTCTGCCCGGTCATCACCAGGAGGGCGGCGAGCAGGATGCCGGCGAGGATGCGCATGTCGGACAGCCTCGTCCGAATGCGGGATCGGGGCCGGGCGAAGTCGGCCATCGGTGGACAACCGGCTCTTTTCCGCAGCGGGGGAGGAGGCTCCGCGGCTGATACACTGAGAGGGCATCCCGCTTGTCGGGGTGACTACGCGTGCCCACAGCAACGCGACGACACCACGTCGCCGCACCGCGGCATCCACATCCCAGGTCCTTCCGCTCCGGCGGCGGGCGGGTGTGCGCCGGGCACCAGGCTTGCCGCGACCGACCGGTCCGGTGAGAAGAACCGAAAGGGCGCCCCGCGCGCCGGAACAGGAGTACGGCCATGGCCGTCGTCACCATTCGCCAGCTGCTCGACAGCGGCGTCCACTTCGGACACCAGACCCGCCGGTGGAACCCGAAGGTCAAGCGCTTCATCCTCACGGAGCGCTCGGGCATCCACATCATCGACCTCCAGCAGTCGCTCGGCTTCATCGACAAGGCGTACGAGTACGTCCGTGAGACCGTCGCCCACGGCGGCACGGTGCTCTTCGTCGGCACGAAGAAGCAGGCGCAGGAAGTCATCGCCGAGCAGGCGACGCGCGTCGGTCAGCCCTACGTGAACCAGCGCTGGCTGGGCGGGCTCCTCACCAACTTCCAGACGGTCTCCAAGCGCCTCGCGCGCATGAAGGAGCTCGAGGAGCTCGACTTCGAGAACCCGGCGGAGAGCGGCTTCACCAAGAAGGAGCTGCTGCTGAAGAAGCGCGAGCTCGACAAGCTGCACAAGTCGCTCGGCGGTATCCGCAACCTCACCAAGACGCCGTCGGCGATCTGGATCGTCGACGCGAAGCGCGAGCACCTCGCGATCAGCGAGGCACAGAAGCTCGGCATCCCCGTGATCGGCATCCTCGACACGAACGCCGACCCCGACGAGTTCCAGTTCCCGATCCCGGGCAACGACGACGCGATCCGCTCGGTCGGCCTGCTGACCCGCATCATCGCCGACGCTGCCGCCGAGGGTCTCATCCAGCGCCACCAGCCGACCGACGAGGCCACCGCGGCCGAGCCGCTCGCCGACTGGGAGCGCGAGCTGCTCGAGGCGCCCGTCGTGACCGACGTCGCCGAGGTCGCCACCATCGCGACCGAGTCGGATGCCGACCGCGCCGGTGCCGCCGCCGCGGCCGAGGTCGCCGGTGAGACCGTCGTCGCCACCGAGACCGCCGACGAGGACGCCCCCGCCCCGGTCAAGGACGAGGCCGCCCACAAGGACGCCGCCGACGCCGCCGAGGCCGTCAAGGAAGCCGCGGAGTAACTCCGCCATCGGACACCGTCCCGGCCGGCGCGCAGCGATGCGGCCGGCCGGGACATCCACGAGAACTCACCACTACTTAGGAGCCACCACCCATGGCAAACTTCACGATCGCGGACATCAAGACGCTGCGCGAGCAGCTCGGCACCGGCATGGTCGACACCAAGAAGGCGCTCGAGGAAGCCGACGGCGACCTCGAGAAGGCCGTCGAGATCCTGCGTCTCAAGGGCGCGAAGGGCAACGCGAAGCGCGCTGACCGTTCCACCAGCGAGGGCCTCGTCGCCGCCACCGAGGCGAACGGCAAGGTCACCGTCATCGAGCTGAACACCGAGACCGACTTCGTCGCGAAGAACGAGCGCTTCATCGCGCTGGCCGACAAGGTGCTCGCCGCCGCGGCCGCCGTCGGTGCCGAC
>JACEFY010000208.1 GCA_016807485.1 Stenotrophomonas maltophilia
GGACGGCGCCGCAGGCGCCTCGGCGGCGGGAGCGGGCGCGGGAGCGGCAGGCGCCTCGGCGGCGGGAGCCTCAGCCGCAGGGGCCTCTTGTTCCGCGAGAGCCGCGGGCGCCTCGCCGGCACCGGAGCCGTCGCCGATCGTGGCCAGGACGGCGCCGACCTCGACGGTGTCGTCTTCCTGGAAGAAGATCTCTTCGATCACGCCGCTCACCGGGGAGGGGATCTCGGTGTCCACCTTGTCGGTGGAGATCTCGAGCAGGCCCTCGTCGGCCGCGATCGAGTCTCCGACCTTCTTGAGCCAGCGGGTGACCGTTCCCTCGGTGACGCTCTCGCCGAGCGCGGGGAGGACCACGGATGTGCTCATGACTGTGTCTCCTTCAGAAAGTCGTTGTCTGATCTAGCTTAGTGAACCGCGCGCCGACGGGTGGTCAGAGCGCGTGCAGTGGCTTGCCCGCGAGGGCGAGGAAGGCTTCCCCGAGCGCCTCGCTCTGGGTCGGATGCGCGTGGATGAGCGGCGCGAGGTCTTCGGGGTGCGCTTCCCACGCGACCGCGAGCTGGCCTTCCGTGATGAGCTCGCCCACGCGTTCGCCGACGAGGTGGACACCGAGCACCGGGCCGTCGACGGCACGCACGACCTTGACGATCCCCGCTGTGCCGATGATCTCGCTCTTGGCATTCCCGGCGAGGTTGTACTCGTAGGCGACGACGCGGTCGCCGTGCTGCGCGCGAGCCTCGGCCTCCGTCCAGCCGACCGACGCGACTTCGGGGCGGCTGTAGGTCACCCGGGGGATCTGATGCTCGGGCACGGCGACCGGCTCGAGGCCCGCAATCTGCTCGGCGACGAAGATCCCCTGCTGGAAGCTGCGATGGGCGAGCTGCAGGCCCGGCACGATGTCGCCGACCGCCCAGACGTGCGACGCGCTCGTGCGGAGGCGATCGTCGACGGTGACGAAGCCGCGCTCCATCGCGACGCCCGCCTCCTCGAACCCCAGGTCGGCCGTGGCGGGGCCGCGCCCGACCGCGACGAGCAGGTAGTCGGCGGTCAGCTCGGACCCGTCTTCGAGCGTCACGGCGACGTCCGCCTCGCTCTGGGCGACGGAGGCGACCCGCGTGCTGAGCCGACTCACGATCGCGCGCTTGCGGTAGGCGCGTTCGAGCGCCTTGCTGAGGGCGAGATCCTCGTTCGGCACCAGGTGGTCGAGGGCTTCGACGATCGTGACCTCGGAGCCGAACGAGCGCCAGACGCTCGCGAACTCGACGCCGATGACCCCGCCGCCCAGGATGATGACCCGGCCGGGAACCTCGTCGAGCGCGAGCGCGTCTTCGCTGCGGAGGATGCGTCCGCCGGCCTCGATGCCGGGCAGGAGCCGGCTGTACGAGCCGGTGGCCAGCACGACATCGGTGCCGCGGTAGACATCGTCGCCCACGGCGACGGCGGGGCCGGCGATCAGGCGGCCGTCACCGGAGACGATCGTGATCCCGCGCCCCGCGACGAGCCCTTCGAGGCCCTTGTACTTCTTCGCCACGATGTTCTCGCGATATGCCGTGACACCCGCGATGTCGATGCCTTCGAGCGTCGCCGTGACGCCGACGGCGGACGACTCGCGCACGTGGTCGGCGACCTCGGCCGCGTGCAGGAGGGCCTTCGTCGGCACGCAGCCGCGGTGCAGGCACGTCCCGCCGACCTTGTCCTTCTCGACGATGACGACCGAACGCCCGAGTTCGGCCGCGCGCAGCGCGGCGGCATACCCGCCGGAACCCCCGCCGAGGACGACGAGGTCTGCGGTGTGTTCGGTCATCGTGCACTCTCCTGGAGGTCGTCGATGTGGGAGAGGAAGTCGATGAGCGTGCGGACGGTCGCCGCCGTGGCTCCCTTGTCGGTCGCGCCGAACGCCGTCTTGGTCGACCCCGAGCCGGCGATGTCGAGGTGCACCCAGGGGATGCGCGGGGCGTCGGCCTCATCCGAGACCCGCCCGACGAACCGCTGCAGGAAGAGTCCCGCGAACAGCGCCCCTCCCGAGGGATCGCCGATCTTGGCGTTCTGGAGGTCGGCGATGGGGGAGTCCAGCTCGTCCTCCATGTGCGCAGGGAGCGGCATGTGCCACGCGGGCTCCGCCGAGCGCTCCGCAGCGGCGAGGTACGCGGCGACGGCGGCGTCTTCGCCCATCACCCCGGTGTGGCGGTTTCCGAGCGCGACCGTGATGGCGCCGGTCAGCGTCGCGACATCGACGATCACATCGGGATGCTCGCGGCTCGCCGCCGCCAGCCCGTCCGCAAGCACGAGCCGTCCCTCCGCGTCGGTGTTGAGCACCTCGACGGTCGTTCCATCGACGATCCGCAGCACATCTCCCGGGCGGATCGCCCGCCCCGAGGGCATGTTGTCGGCGACGCAGAGCCACCCGGTCACGCGCACGGGGAGGCCCATGGTGGCCGCGGCGCGCACGACGGCGAGGACGGTGGCGGCACCCGCCATGTCGAACTTCATGCCCACCATCCCCGTCGGGGGCTTCAGCGACAGACCGCCGGTGTCGAAGGTGATGCCCTTCCCGACGAGGGCGACGTGCCGCGTCGCACCGTCGGGCGCGTAGTCCAACCGGACGAGCCGGGGCGGTCGGTCCGATCCCTGGCCGACTCCGAGGATGCCGCCGAATCCTTCATCGGCCAGTCGGGTCTCGTCGTACACGTCGACCTCGACGGGGAGCCCCGCAAGCGATTCCACCGCGCGCTCCGCAAGATCCTGCGGGCCGAGCCACTCGGCCGGGATGTTGACGAGGTCGCGCACGAGGGCGGCGGCCGAGCCGAGCGCCGCGACGCTCGCCCGAGCGTCCGCGCTCACGTCGGCAGGGGTGTGCACGACGACGTGCGATGCACGTTCGGCTCCCCGTGCGCTCTTGTACCCCTCGAACCGGTAGCCACCGAGCACCGCACCCTCGGCGGCCGACCGCCACAGCTCGGCGGGAGCGAGCGGGGCTGCGACGGCGAGGCGTGCGAAACCGGTCGTCGTGCGCACCGCCGCGCCGATCGCTTCACGGACGGTCGCGGCGTCGACGTCAGCTCCGGTGCCGACGACGAACACCGGCAACGCCGTCGACTGCGGCACATGCACACGGACGCTCGAGCCGGCCGCGCCGGTGAAGCCCAGACCGGTGAGCGCCTCGCCGAGGCCCGGCCACGCTGCGAGCGCGTCGTCCGGCAGCGACGCCAGGGGAGGGAGGGCCAGCACGATCGCGTCGACTTCAGGCGTCGTTGCGGCATCGGCCGGTGGCAGGGAAGCGGTGGACAGCGTCAGCTCCGGAAACGGCATGCCTTCCATCCTAGGTTTGCCGACGGCATCCGAGGTCTGCCGTCGGCAGAGGGGCGGGGTCGACCGCCGGGGCCGTGTTCGCTGTCAGCGGGACGACGGCGGAGCCGAGGTCGGGCGGTGCTCGTACAGTGGAACCATGCCACTGTCCGGACCCCTCTACGAGCGCGTCGCGTCGGCACCACCGGTGCCGCCGGGCCTGCCGCTCGTGATCGCGTTGACCGGCTTCACGGATGCCGGTGGCGCCATCGGGCGCATGATCGACCTCTTCCGCGACGACCTCGAACCGACCCCGGTCGTGTCCTTCTCCGCAGACGTGCTCCTCGACTACCGTGCCCGTCGCCCGACGATCACGTTCGACGAAGACCACCTCGTCGACTATCGGCCGCCCCGCCTCGAACTCTCGCTCGCACACGATGCCGTCGGTCAGCCGTTCGTGCTGCTGTCCGGCTTCGAACCGGACTTCGCGTGGGATGCCTTCACCGAGACGATCGTCGGGCTCGCGGAGGGGCTGCAGGTCGCGCACGTCACGTGGGTCCACGCCATACCCATGCCCGTCCCGCACACACGCCCGCTCGGCACGACCGTCAGCGGCACCCGCACCGAGCTGACGCAGGCCCATTCGGTGTGGAAGCCCCACACTCAGGTGCCCGCGACCGTGGGGCACCTTCTCGAGCACCGTTTCGCCGTCGCGGGCGCCGCGGTTTCGGGGTTCGTGCTCCTGGTACCGCACTACCTCGCCGAGACCGACTACCCCGCGGCCGCCCTCGCGGGGCTGGACAGCCTCTCGGTGGCGACCGGTCTCGTCTTCGACGCCGACGCCGTGCGCGAAGAGAACCGCGACTACCTCGCGAAGGTCGAAGATCAGGTCTCGGGCAGCGACGAGCTCACCACGATGGTGCGCACGCTCGAAGAGCGCTACGACTCCTATATGGCCGGATCGAACCTCGGACAGCCCATCATCCACGCGGGCGATCTGCCCAGCGCCGACGAACTGGCCGCCGAGCTCGAGCGGTTCCTCGCCGACCGTCGCAGCGACGACGACAAGCGCGGACGCCGCTGACGGAATGCGATCGCCTCCCGCTGCGTTGCAGTGGGGGGCGATGCTCGGCGTATGCACAGCGGCGTCGTCTCCGCGATGATGTATGCGACAATGGAAGCCTGACCCGTTGTCACCAGTGGTGCCGTTCCGCGTGCGGAGCGTCCCGAGGACTTGACAAGGGTCTTACTAGTGTCCGAAAGCCCGGCGTTCCCCGTCGGTGAAAGGCGAGACGTGACCTCGAGCACGAAGACCCCCCGCACCCGCACGGC
>JACEFY010000209.1 GCA_016807485.1 Stenotrophomonas maltophilia
CTCAGACGCGCGACCGCCGCATCCACATCGTCAGCGCACCGACGCCGCCGATCAGCAGCAGTCCGACGAGGCCGAGGATGGCCCACGTCCAGTCGCCGCCCGACGAAGCGGGCTCACCGGCGGCATCCACCGGGTCGGCGTCGTCCGTCGGCGCGCTCGTCGCGGACGGAGCCGGAGTCGCAGACGGTGTCGGCGCCGCAGACGGCGTGGCGCTGGGGGTCGGTGTCGGCTGCGCCTCGACGGTCGCGTCGTCGGGCGCGCCCGCGCCACCTGAGCCGCCCGTGCCACCACCCGCGCCACCGCCGGTGCCGCCGCCGCCCGTGCCGCCGCCGGTGCTCGGCTTCGCCGTGACGGTGACGTCGAAGCTCGAGGTCACCTCGCTGCCGCGCCACGAGTACGACACGGGCACGCTGACGACACCGGCTGTCGCGGTGCTGACGGCACCGATCTCGGCGTGCGACGTCACATCGATCTCCTCGCCGGTGCCGTAGGTCGCGACGACCACGATGCCGCTGAGGTCGGCGACATCACCGACCGTGTAGGCGACGACCGCGCCCGACGTGTCGACCGCGATCGAGCTCACGCCGGCGACGGCGAAGGTCACCGCGTAGGTCGTCGTGCTGAGGGTGTCGGCCGCGGTGACCGTGACCGACGCGACCGGGTTCTCGAGCGTCGCCTGCGTCACGACCACCTCGGCGCCCGGGTGGCTCGGCGTGCCCGCCACCTGCGGAAGCGCCTGCACCGACTGAGCATCGGCGGCGTACGCAAGCGTGTCGCCGGCGAAATCGGCGACCTCGGTGCCGTCGATGGTGAGACCTGCGAGGCGGGCGTCGGCCGACGGCGTGCGGGTCTCGGCCGTGATGAGGCGCACCTCGCTGATCTTCAGGTAGGTCGCGTTGCCGTAGGTGACGTTGAGGCGCACCGCGGTGGTCTTCACCGGAGCCTCGCCCTCGATCGTGCGCGTCGAGCCGCCCACGATCGTGGTGAGGGCGCCGCCCAACGGCAGCCACTGCTGGTCGTCGCCGAGGTACGACAGGGTGACCGGGCCGGCGAATGAGTTCTCGACCCAGTCGATCGACATGCCCTTGATCGACTGCGCCGACCCGAACGTCAGCGTCAGGGTCTCGGCCGTGCGGGTCGAGTTCGAGCGCCACGTCGACCAGCTGGTGGCGGCGTTGTTGTCGCACGCGTTCGTCGCCGGCTGCGCCCCGTATTCGGTCTGCGAGAACGACGCGGTGACGGTGGCGCCGATGTCCCTGCACGAGATCGTCTTCGACACCGACCCGACGACCGTGATCGTGAACGTCGTGCTCACCGTCACACCCCCGTCGGTGAACGAGACCGCCACCGCGCGCTGCCCGAGTCGCGCCGTCGCGCCGGACGTCGCGACCTGCAGCAGCGCCGGATCGGCGACGCTGAACGAGCCGCCCTCGTACTGGGCGCGCACCGCGAGCCCCGCGAGGTCGAGAGCCTCGTCGACGAGGTACACCGCCTTCGTCGGCCCGGCGGCCACGGTGAGCCCGGTGAGCGCGCCGATGGCGGCGGCCGGAGGCTCGACCACCCGGAGCGTCGCGGCCGCGCTCACCGACGTGTCGCCCGTCACGGCGTCGGTCACGACAGCGCGGTACTGCGCGCCGGCGCTCGTCGCGGTCACGCCGTCGACCGAGAGCCACCGTGGGCCGTCGGCAACCGACGCGCCCACGAGGTCGTGCGGCACCGTCGACCACGTGCGACCGTCGGCCGACGACTCCCACCGCACCGTGTACGGGTGATCGGCGTCGACGTCGACGTGGAAGTGTGCCCGCGCCCCCGCCGGAACCGCCGCATCCGTCGGCCCCGCGGTGATGCGTGCGGAGGCGGGCGACACCTTCGTGAGCGTGATGTCGTCGCAGTACGACGTCGTTGCGGGAGACCCGCCCGGCGTGTAGCAGTACACGTTGACCGCCCGGACGTCGCCGGGAATGGTGATGTCGCCCGTGATGTACTGCCAGGTCTGCGCGACCGTCGTGGCCGCGTTGACGGCCGTGCCGGTCTCCTCGGTGCCGGCGCCCCACTTGAGGCCCAGGCTCACCCCCGCCGCCTTGCCCGCGACGTTCGAGCGCACCCAGCCGGCGAGGCGATAGGTGCTCCCGGCATCCACCTGCACGCGGGGCAGCTCCGATGACGCACCCGAGCCGTCGCGGGTGATCGCGAGCGACGCCGTTCCCGAGGCGACCTGCGTGCGCGACCGGTTGGCGTTCCACAGCGACCACGGCGACGACCGCTTGTCGCCGTAGGTCGACAGGAGCGACTCGAACGACCCGTCGACGATCTCGTCGGCGACGGTCGCGAACGTGATGTCGTCACACGCCGCGGCGGTGCAGGCGAGGGTGATCGTGGAGTCGGTGGCGGTCGTGCGCACCGTCGTGGTCACGCGGTCTCGGCCCGCCGTCGCGACGGCGGTCTGGGTGAGTCCCTTGGCGTTCGCGGCGGTGAGCGTTCCGCCCGCGCCGACGCGGGCCTCGACGCGGATCGTCGAGGTCGCCGGCACGGCGTACGTGCGCGTCGCGCCGGTGGCGAGCGAGGATGCCGGTGCGCAGTCGATGCGGTCCTGGAAGATGCCGATGTCGGGAGCGCAGTACGACGGCACGGCGTTTCCGTAGAGGTCGACGGTTCCTTCCTCCGCCACGGGGATGCCGGCCCCCTCGAGCGCGGGCCACGTGCGCTTCAGGCCCGACAGATCGAGCTCGCCCGACCGGGAGCCGAGATCGAGGTCGGCGAGCTTCTGCAGCTCGGCGCGCACGGCGCGCGGCAGCGTGCTGGTGGCCGCGTAGATGTTGCCGGTGTCGGCGCTCCCCGGCCAGCCTGCGGTGCCGCCCGCGGCGCTGTAGAACGCGTTGTTGCGCCACGACAGCAGATTGGGGCTGTTCACGGTCGGCGTGGTCGAGCCGCCTTCGCGCAGTGACACGACCAGGTTGTTGGCGAACAGCACCGAGCTGCCCGTGTCGCCGAGCGAGAAGAACGCGGCGTCGGAGTCCTGCGTGATGAGGAACAGGTTGTTGTAGACCGCGCCGTCGGTGGCCCCCGCGAGGAAGCCGACGCGCTCGGTCTCGCCGACCGACACGTTGTAGCGGTAGACGCCCTCCGATGCGAAGCCGGCGTTGGTCAGCCACGACGACGCGCAGCCGCAGTAGAAGAACATGCCGCCCTGGTTGGCGTAGCTCACGTTGTACTCGAACACGGTGTTGCGCGTGCCGTAGTCGATGTCGAAGGAGGTGCCGTCGTTGTTGCCGGCGAGGCGCTGGGTGTTCGAGACGGTATTGCCGCGGAACGTCGAGTTGTCGGCGTTCCATGCCCAGACGCCCGCGTTGCTGCCCTGGTTGGCACGGTTGGCGGCGTCGTTGACGACGTTGCCCTCGACGAGCGCGCCGTCGGTCATCTGCACGACGATGCCGTCGCCGCCGACCCCGTCGAGCCGATTGTCGGTGATCACGATGTTCGTCGACGGGCGCCAGGCGTTCTTGCCGGGGTTCGACGCGCTGCAGTATCCGCTGTCCCACGCCATCTCCTGGCGGCACAGCCACACGGTCGACATGTTGATGCCCGAACGGTTGACGTCTTCGATGCGGTTGCCCGAGATCACCACGTCGTCGAACCACGAGACCACGGCGCCGCCGTAGGTCTCGAGTTGGATGCCGCCGGATCCACCGAGGTCCTTCTGGTTGCGCCCCGTCACGTCGTGGATGTAGAGGTCTTCGAGCACGATGTGGGTGAGGGCACCGGCATCCGTGTTCTTCACGACCACACCACGGCGCTGCGAGACGAACCGTGCCGACGGAGCGGCATCGGTGTTGGTGATCTCGAGGTTGCGGAGCTCGATGTGCTGCTGGTTGCTGAAGACGACCGTCTCGCCGATGCCGCCGCCGGCGATCACCGGAGAGCCGGCGTCGAGCGCGCCGTAGGCGTCGATGGTGATCGGTGCGCCGGGCGCCCCCGAGCCGCGCGTGCTCAGCTGGCCCGTGCAGGTGACCCCGCGCCGGAAGAGCACCTGGTCGCCGGGCACGAGGGCGAGCGCCGCGACGGCCGTCAGCGAGGTGAGCGGCCGCTCGACGGTGCCGATGCCGGCGGCCTGCGCCGAGCAGTCGACGTGATAGGCCGTGCCGACGGCCGCCGTCGGGATGGTGTCGACCGCGCCGGCCGCTGTGCCCGTGCCCGCGAGGGGCGCGATGAGCACACCCGCGATCACCGCCCCGATCAGACCGATCGCCCGTGTGCGCACCCAGCTGCCACTCATCGTCGTCATTCCTCCACCGTGAGACTCGACGCGGTCTTCCCCCCATCGGGAAGGCACCGCAGGGTCGATCGTAACCGAATATGGCAACGTTTACACATCCGGATGTTGACGATGCCATGTTCTTCCCGGGGCAACGTGGGGTAACACCCGGGAAACGTCCGGCTGAAAGAGTCCAGACATCCCCCCGGACGCGCCGATGCGACACAGCATCTCGGCGTGTCGGCGGTCCATTCCGCACCCGAAAGGAATGGCTTTCGCATGTCTGCACATCGCATGACAGCGGGCCTGCGCGGCGTCGGCGGTCGAGTGGCAGCACTGGCT
>JACEFY010000021.1 GCA_016807485.1 Stenotrophomonas maltophilia
GGCGAAGCGGGCTTGGCCGTGCTCTGCCCCCGCCTGCAGGACGACGTCCGGGAGATCTTCCCCACCGAGGCCGACATCGGGCGCCTCGACGCCTCGACGTTCGCCGTGCTGCTGGCGCGGCCGAGCGCCGTCGTGCGGGAGAACGTGCGCACCCTCCTGCGCGCCGTCTCGACCCCGGGGGCGCGTGGATCCGGCGACGTCCAGGCCTCGGCGAGCGTCGGCTGGGTGAGCGTGGCAGAGCTCGGCTACGACGCCGACGTGCTGCTGGCGGCAGCCTCCGACGCCGCCGCGGCGGCCACGGCTGCGGGCGGCGACCGGTGGGAGCGCGTCGGCGTGGCCTGACGCGTCGCGGTCAGCCCTGCGCGATCGCCACGGTCAGCGAGTCGGTCGCCGTCTGCTTGGCATACTCCGACGACGTGGGCGTGGTCTGCACGAGGAAGTCGTACTGGAACTGCAGGGTGACGAAGGTCGCATCGTCCGGCACCGCGCCCACCGTGAACACCTGCGAATAGCTGTACGGGTCGAGCACGAGATAGCCCGGCGCGGTCGTGGCCTGGTCGACCTGGGGGGACAGCGGCGCCATCGAGCCCGCGGCGTTGCCGGGAACGGCGATCATCGTCGCCTTCTGGAGGTAGACCCGCTGTCCGTCGTTCGGCGTCACAGTGGTGACCATCGAGAGCTGCACGGGTTTGAAAGCGGATGCCGTCCACTTGTCCATCGACAGATCCGACCAGTAGTCGACGGTCGCCGCGACGGCGCCGGCGGTGAGCGAGCGCTGCGTCGACCCGGTCGAGAGGTCGTTGGGCACCGGCGTCGGGGCGGCCGAGGGTGAACCGGAAGAAGCGGAACCCGTGGGCCCGGCCCAGGGCGGAGCGCCGCACCCGGCGAGGCCCAAGGCGAGCACCGCGGCGGCGGTGGTGACGGCGAGCATCCTTCTCATCGCGCCAGGCTACCCTGATCGCATGCCCGATCAGGTGGAGCTCGGCCTCGATGAGGCGAACGAGTTGCTGAGTGCCTGGGCGACGCGGCGCGCGGATGAGCGCGGCATCCGGATCTTGCTCGTCAAAGGCCGCTCCCTGAGCGACTACGGGCTGCGCCCCCGGCGCACCTCCGCCGATGTGGACGTCCTCGTCGAGCCCGAGCGGTTCGACGAGTACTGCGCGGCGATCGTCGACGCGGAATGGGAGGAGTTCCCCGGCACGTTCGCGAGCGACGCGTTCACGCTGCACTCCCGATCATTCCGCCGCCACGGCTGGCCGAACTCGTTCGACGTGCACAGCTACTACCCCGGCTTCCTCGCACCACCGCCGACTGCGTTCGATGCGCTGTGGGCGCGGCGGCGCACGGCAGAGTTCGCCCACCGCACCTGCCCGGTGCCCGACCGCGCGTCGAGCATCCTGATTCTCGCCCTCCACAGCCTGCGCGGCACCGACGAGCAGCCTCGCCATCGCGACGAGCTCGCCGCGGTGCGCGCCCTCACGCTGACCGATGTCGAGCGCGCCGACCTCGCCGCGGCGGCACGCGAAACCGGTGCGGCCGCGGCGCTCCGCGACGTGCTCCCGGCGATGGGGGTGCCGGTCGAGGTGTCGGACGACGACCTCCGCACCGCCGAGTACCGCGAATGGCACCGGAAGACCGCCGAGGCGCGCGGGGCCGCCGCCTCGTGGCTGTGGCTCCTGGGTCGCGCGCGGTGGCGCGACAAGCCCGGGGTCGTCTTCCGCGCCGTCTGGCCCAGTCGCGCGGACTTCGCGATCAACCACCCTGAGGTCGGGCCGGGCGCTCTCGCGCAGTCGCGGGCCCGCGTCGCGCGGTGGGGTCGCGGCATCCGTCATGCCCCCGCCGCTCTTTCGGCAATGCTGAGGAAGTGACGCACGTGCGTGTCGGCGCGGGCCGATCTGACACAATCTATTCGCCGACATCGGCAGGAAGGAGCGCGCCGTGAGCACGAGTCACGAGACAGCCGTCGTCATCGACGACGACGACGACGTGCGCAGCCTCCTCGCCGAGATCCTCCGCAGCGCCGGGTTCGACGTCGTCGAGGCGAACAACGGCATGGACGGCATCGCGGCGGTGTTCTCGCACAATCCGTCGATCACGACCCTCGACGTCAACATGCCGGGCATCGACGGGTTCGAGACGGCCCGCCGCATCCGCGCCGGCAACAGCCGCACCTACATCGTGCTCATCACGGCGCTCACCGACGAGGCCGACTCGGTGCTGGGGTTCAGCGTGGGCGCCGATGATGTGGTCGTCAAGCCCTTCCGCGCCCGCGAGCTGCGCGCGCGACTGCTGGCCGCTCAGCGCCGCACGGTCACCCACGGGGGCGAGACCGTGCCGACGCCGTCGGACGACGCCGGGCCGTCGACCGGATGGAACGGTCTGCGCATCGACCGCCAGACCCGCACTGTCACGGTGGACGATCTGCCCATCGTCCTCACCCGCACGGAGTTCGACCTGCTCGCGACCATCATCGAGACCGAGCGCGAGGTGCGCAGCAAAGCCGACCTCGTCCGCGTCGCGCACGCCGTGCCCGACATGCGTGTGAGCGTCGCGGACGAGCGGGCGATCGAGACCCACATCACCAACCTCCGCCGGAAGCTCGGAGAGTCGGCCGCCGAACCCCGCTTCATCGAAACGGTGCGCGGCGTCGGGTACCGCGCGATCATCGAGCCGCCGAGCACCGGGACGGCATCACTAGACTGAGCCGGTGACGGCCGACTCCCCCCAGCTCCGCGGGTGGGGAGACATGCGGTCGCGCTCGATCTGGCGCTGGCAGCTGATCCTCACCGCCACGGTGGTCTTCCTCACCGCGACGAGCGCCTTCCTCGAACCCCAGCGGTTCACCGAGCCGACCTTCTTCGTCGGCGCCGTCGGGATGGTCGTGCTCACCTGTGTGACGCTCGCCTTCCCCTGGCACCGCGTGAACGCGCCCACGATCGCTCTGCTGCCGCTCGCGGACATCATCGCGATCGGCCTGCTCTCGGGGGGCAGCGCCGGGACGCCGCTCCGCTTCCTCTGGGTGTTCCCGCTCGCGTGGATCGCCACGTACTACACGCTCCCCTGGCTCGTCGGTGCGATCGGGCTGGTCGGCGCCATCCTCATCGTCGACGCCTTCGGCGACCCGATCACCGCCACCGTGACGCAGCGGTTCCTGACCGTCCTGCTCTCACTCGGATTCCTCGGCGTCACGATCAACGTCGGCACGCGTCGCGCGCGCGCCTACGGACTGCTGCTGCGCCGTCAGTTCGCGCAGCTCGACCGCACGCGCCGACGCGCGCTGATGCAGGCCGAGCGCACCGCGCTCCTCTCGGACGCGCTCGAGATCGGGCTCGCCCGGGTCGACCGCGACGGGGTGGTCGTCGACGCGAACGCCGCTTTCCTGAGCCTCTACGGGGCGGAGAACGCGGCGAGTTTCACCGCGACGACCGCGGTCGAGTACGACGACCGCCGCGGCACCGCCCTGGACATGAACGACACCGCCTTCGCGCACGCCGCACGCGGCGAGCGCTTCAACGACCGACGCGTGTGGCTGTTCACCGCCGCGGGGCGCTGGCACGCGCTCGACGTGTCGTCGCGGCCGGTCGACACCGCTCCTGGCGAGTCGCCGAGCAACCTGCTGGTCATGCAGGACGTCACGACGGCGGTGGATGCCGACCGCGAGCGGCGCATGGTGAACACCGTCGTGTCGCACGAGCTGCGCAACCCCCTGACCGCGATCCTCGGGCACACGGAGCTGTTGGAAGACCGCGACGACCTCCCCGCAGAGGTTCGCCGTCAACTGTCGGTGATCGACAGTGCGGCCAACCGCATGCAGCGGCTCATCACCTCGACGCTGTCGGAGTTCACCGATGCCGTGGGTGTGGAAGCGGGGCCGGTGGACATCGGACGGATGATCGACGCATCCGTCCAAGCCTTCGCCCCCGTCGCCGCCGCGGCGCAGGTGCAGATCGACCACGACGCCGGTGCGGTACCGACCGTCGTCGGCGATGCGTTCCGCCTGCGGCAGGCGATCGACAACATCCTCGGCAATGCGGTGAAGTACACCACCCGGGGCGGCACCGTGCGGGTGAGCACGGATACCACCGACGGCGATCTCGTCATCACCGTGACGGATACCGGCATCGGCATGTCACGCGATGACCTCGAGCGTGTTTTCGACCCGGGCTTCCGCAGCGACACCGCGCGCGCCAGCGGGATCGGCGGCAGCGGCCTGGGCATGGCCATCACCCGCGAGATCGTCGCACAGCACGGCGGCACGGTCGAGGTGCGGAGCGACCTCGGACGAGGCACCTCCGTCGCGCTCACGCTGCCGCGAGGCGAGAAGGAGAATCCGTGATCGACACCGGACCCATGACGCCGCTCGTCGCGCTGTCGACGCTGTGCACGGCGCTCTACATCGGCCTCGGCTTCCTGCCGCGGCCGGGACGCGCCGCGGCCATCTGGTCGAGCGCGTTCGGCGGCCTCATGATCGCCTCCTACGGATGGGTGGCGGACGACCTCCTGGGGTCGGCGCCGCTGCGCGGCGCCGCATCCGGATTCATGCTCAGCACGATCTCGCTCGTCTGGCTCGGCCTGCGCGTGCGCCGCCGCGCAGCGCAGAACGTGGGCTGGGTGGTGCTGGCGTTCATCGTCGGAGCGCCCACCGTGCTCGCCCTGACAGCGACGTCGGACTTCTATCTCACGGTCCTGCGGCTCGCGTTCGGCATCGCCGGCGTCTTCGCCGGGATGATCGTCAACGAGCTCATCCGGCTCGGCCCGCTACTGCGCGACGAGATCCTTCCGCTCGCGCTCGTGTCGGCCGGCTTCGTGGCCTTCGCCGTGCTCAACCTCGTGCTCGAGGGCATCCGCCTCGCCCAGGGCGGAGCGGCGCCCGACCCCGTGCAGTTCGCGCTCGTCCGCGACATCAACACGATCGGGGCGCTGCTCTACGCGGTGTGCGCGGTGGTGACGCTTCTCCTGCTCACCCGCACCCGTGGCCGCGAGAGGATGCGCAGCAACGACGCCGATTCGACCTTCCTGCGCGTCGCGCGCGATCGCCTGCGGCGTGCGGAGGCCGCCGACGACCGCTGGTGGGCCGTGCTCGTGGTCCGGCACGACGACCCGGCCGCCCTGCGCGAGGCGTCGAGCACGCACGCCTTCGATCGCGTGCGTTCGCGCTTCTCCGACGTGGTGCAGTCGCTGCTTCCCGCAGAGGCCGACATCGACGCGCGCGATGGGGCGGAGATCACCGTGCTGCTCCCCCGCCCCGAGGGATCGGTCCGGCAGATCCTCGCGAACCTCCTCGAGCAGGTCGCGCTCACCGATTCGGACCTCGCGGTGCGCCTGTCGGCCAGTGTCGGCTGGGCGGGGGTGGATGTCGTGGGCTACGACCTCGATGCCCTGATCGCCGAAGCCGCCGACGCCGCCACGCTCGCGCAGGAACGCGGCGGCGATCGCTGGTTCCGGGTGACCGTCGGCTGAGTCGGTGAGACCGCTCCCACAAGATCGACACAAGATCGACGGAGTTCGGTCGGAGCATTGACTCCATTCGCGTGAGTACACCGGGCATCCCCCTACGGTGGAGACGCGGAGACCTTCCTGGGGAGGGTCAGGCGCGGCCCTCCCGCCACCCGAATCGCTGGGAGGGCCGCTCCGCTCATCACTCCTGGGGGAGACGCAATGACAGACGTGCGCGCGCGCGAAAACTTGGGCCCGGCCTTCGACGAGAAGACCCCGTCCCGCCGGCAGCTTCTGCGTGCCGGCGTCTGGGCCGCACCGGTCATCGTGCTGGCGACCGCCGCGCCCGCCGCCGCGGGGTCGATCACCACGGTGACAGCGACCGGTGTCAACGCCGGCGTCTCGATTTCAGCCCAGGGGAATCAGGGCAAAGCCGGCGACGTCGCCATGAACATGGACTATTACTATGCCCCGGGGCAGTTCGGCGGAATCGTCTGGGGCAATCCCTCCTTCTCGCTCCTGACCACGACGTGGCTCGTGACACTCACTCGGGTCGGCGCGACGACAGCGGCGTACTCGAAGAGTGCGACCGTCACGCTCACTTACAACGCAAGCGGCGTTTCCGGGACACCCACCGCCGTGAACGCTTTCTGGGGCGGCGCGGGTAAGACCTACCCTTACGCGAACGTCACGCCCGGCCAGTACGTTGTGACCTTGACTGTCACGGCGTTGCCGATCATGTACAACGGGACGCGTTATCAGGCTGCGCCCGCTTCGTCCTCGATGAACGTGACCGTCATCTAGTCGCTTCGAGGACCCATGACGGCGAGGCCGCCAGACGACAGCACATCCAAGAAATCCGAGATCCCGCTGAGAACGGTGTCGACGTCGATGTCCGCGCGGGTCGCGATGTCGCGGGCGACTTGCCCTGCTGACACCGGACCGGCAACCAGTGCGTCCCAAATGAGCGCCGCCGACCCCTGCAAGACCATCGGCTGCGCGGAGCCGTCGAGCGGCAGCACGACGTAGCGATCCTCTGTACCCGTCCAGGCGACGTCGTCGCGGATGCGCCACCGCGGCTCCTCCGCGATCAGGATGCCGGCTGCGGCGAGTTCCGCCAGAGCCGCGTCGACAGCTCCACCGGCATCCGCTCCGTCGGGATCGCCGTGCGCGGCGACCGCCGCGTCGACCAGCTCATCCCGCGTCGCGCCCGAGGCGGCACGCCAGAGCGTCGGAGCGATGCCGGCGAGCACCCGGACCGTGCCGCCGTCGACGCCGTCGGCCTGCAGCAGCACGAGGCGGTCGGGGTCGTCGAGCGACAGTACGTCGAGGGCGGGAGCGCGGTGCCAGCGCGGAAGCCCGTCACCCGGAGGCCGCAGCGCGGGGGCCTCCGGGAGCGGCACCTGGCCGGCGAGCGCCACCGGGGCCTGACCGACGAGCGACTCGACGACCGACGTCAGCGTCGCCGCCTCGCGGTACACGACGCGCTGCACACCGCCGACCGACGCCGTCAGGCGCGCCATGAGCTGCAGCGGCTCATCGAGGCTCGGCAGATAGCTCGACTGCGAGACGAGCTCTTCGAGTGCGTCGCCGAGGTCGACGGGCTCGGCGACGGGCTCGTCGCCGGCGTCCCCGCGCCGGTCGAGCAGCACGATCGCAGCCAACCGCAGCGGCGCCCGGGGAAGCGCGAGCAATCCGAGGTCGGACGGCGCGCGCTGCACCTTCGGAAACGCACCGCCCTCGATGATCGACAGCGGCTTCCGATAGGGGTAGACCCGGCCGGCGGCGTCGATCGCCACGGTCTCGTCCGACACGTAGCCGAGGTGCGCGCCGAGCGCCCGTGCGGCGGTCGTCTTGCCGCGCCCCGATGGGCCGATGAACACGATCACCCGCCCGTCGGGCAGGGCGAGCCCGGCGGCGTGCAGCATCCACAGGTCGCCGCGGCGGGCATCGATCGCGGCGAGCGTCGCCCGCTGCGACAGGCGTTCGAGCAGCTGCGCGCTGTCGGCCGTGTCGCCCTCGTCCCGCACCCGCAGCGTGGCCTCCGCATCGCCGCCGTCGGCCGCCGACGCATCGCGCCAGGCCGCGCGGACCGCATCGGCTTCGTCTGCGGGGCACCCGTCGAGGTCGAGGCGGAGGCGCACGCCGAGCGCATCGATCTTGAGGAGGGCGGACACGAGGCGAGTCTAGGTGCACCCGCCGCGTAGGCTGGAGGGCGACGATGGGGAGACGATGGAACTGCGGGACTACCTGCGCATTCTGCGGACGCACTGGGTCGGCATCCTGCTGCTGACCGTTCTCGGCGCGGCGGGCGCCTTCGGCTGGACGACGCTCCAGCCGCGGGTCTACACGGCGCCGGCGAGCGGCAGCGTGCAGGCGACCGGCGGGGGAACCGACACCGGTTCGGCGCTCGTGGGCAACCAGCTCGCACAGAGCAAGGTGTCGTCGTACGTCGACATCGGCGGCTGGCGCTCGGTGGCGCAGCACGCCATCGACGAACTCGGCCTCGACACCACGCCGCAGGCACTCGTCTCGCACGTGAACATCAGCAATCCGCTCGACACCGTCATCATCAACGTCTCCGCCGACGCCGCCACCCCTGAGGCCGCGCGTGACCTCGCCGAGGCCTGGATCGGCGGCATGGTGTCGGAGATCAACACCCTCGAGACCGGGAGCGCCGCGACACCGGGAGCCGTCACGCTCGTCGCGGGCCAGTCCGCGTCACTGCCCTCCGACCCGTCGTCGCCGAACGTGCGCCTGAACCTGGCACTCGGCACCCTCGTCGGGCTTGCCCTCGGCATCGGCTACGCCGTCGTGCGGCACGTGCTCGACCGCCGCGTCCGTCACCCCCGCGACATCGAGCGCGAGACGGGCATCGCCGTCGTCGGCACGATCCCGCTCGACAAGCAGCTCACCGACAGCCAGCGCCTCGTCGTCTTCGATGGCACCACGCAGGCGGCCGGCTCGTCGGGCCTCACCGAGGCGATGCGGGAGCTCCGCACGAACCTCCAGTTCATGGATGTCGACAACCCGCCCCGCGTCATCGTGGTCTCCAGTCCCCTCCCCGGAGACGGCAAGTCGACCACCGCCGCGAACCTCGCGCTCGGGCTCGCCGCCGCCGGCCAGCAGACGGTGCTCATCGACGCCGACCTCCGCCGCCCGGTCGTCGGCTCGATCTTCTCGCTCCCCGACGGCGCCGGCCTCACCGACGTGCTCGCCGCCCGCGCGACGATCGACGATGTCGCCCACCCCGTCTCGCCGAACCTCACGGTGCTCACGGCCGGCCGCATCCCCCCGAACCCCAGCGAAGTACTCGGCTCGCAGCGCATGCGTGACCTACTGCGCGGGCTCGGCTCCGCAGCGACCGTCATCGTCGACTCGCCCCCGACCATCCCGGTGACGGATGCCGCCGTGCTCTCGACCGCCGCCGACGGCGTGCTGCTGGTGGTCTCGGCCGGGCGCACGACCTACGAGATGATGCATAAGGCCGTGGAGAACATCGGCCGCGCGAACGGCCGTGTGCTCGGCGTGGTGCTCAACAAGGTGCCCCGGCGGGGCGCCGAGTCGGGCTACTACGGCTACCAGTACCGCGGCGAGTACCCCTCCGCGCCCGCCGAGCCGACACCGACCACGCGGCGCGGTCGCGCGGCGGGCTGACGCGCGATGGTCGCCTCCCCCCTGCCCCCGGCGGCACGTACGGCCGGCCGCATCTGCGCGTGGGCGCTCGGCGTGCTGATCGTGCTCGCCGCGGTCGCCGCCGCCTGGATCGGCGTGCGCGGCGCGATGGCGTACGGACACCTGAACGACGCGCGGCAGACCGCGGCCACCGCGGCCGAGGTCTTGCGTGACCCGTCGGCGGCCGCCGCCCTCGTCGCCGATCTCTCCGCCGACACCCGGGCCGCCCGCGAATTGACCAGCGATCCGGTCTGGACGGCCGCCGAGTCGCTCCCGTGGCTCGGCCCGCAGCTGGATGCCGTCGGCTCCGTCGCCGCCGCCATCGACGACGTGGCCTCCGAGGCCCTCTCCCCCTTGACCGAGGTCGCCGCGGAGTTCTCGATCGACGATCTGCGACCGGTCGACGGAAAGCTCGACCTCGCCGCCTTCAGCTCGATCAGCGGGGCGGCCCGGTCGGGTGCCGACGGCATCGCGCGAGCGGCGGCATCCGTCTCCGCGATCGACGACGCGGGGCTTCTCGCGCCGGTCCGCGCGGCCGTCACCGAGGTCGCAGATCTGCTGGACGGAACCGCGCAGACCACCGACGCACTGGCCCGGGCGACGACGCTCCTGCCGGCGATGCTCGGCGAACAGGGGCCGCGCAACTACCTCATCGTCTTCCAGAACAACGCCGAGTGGCGCTCGCTCGGCGGAATCGTCGGCGCGATGGCGGTCATCCACACCGAAGACGGCACCCTCTCCCTGACCGAACAGGGCTCGTCGTCCGACTTCCGCCGCTACGCCGAACCCGTGCTGCCGCTCTCGCCCGAGATCGTCGGGATCTACGGCACCCGCCCCGCGCAGTGGATCCAGAACGTCACGCAGGTGCCGGACTTCTCGCTCACCGGACAGCTTGCGCGCGAGATGTGGCTGCGGGAGAAGGGGCTCGCCGTCGACGGGGTCATCTCGATGGACCCGGTCGCCCTCTCCTACCTCCTGGCCGCGACCGGACCCGTCGACCTGCCGACCGGAGACCAGCTGACCGCCGAGAACGCCGTCGGGCTGCTGCTCAACGAGGTCTACCTGCGCTACGAGAACCCCGCCGATCAGGATGCCTTCTTCGCCTCGGCAGCGGCCGCGGTCTTCGCGAAGGTCGCCGCCGGCGCCGCCGACCCCACCGCCCTCGTCGCGGCGCTCAGCCGCGCCGGCGAAGAGCGCCGTCTGCTGCTCTGGAGCGCCGTGCCCGAAGACCAGGCCGTGCTCGCCGATACGACGCTCGTCGGCCCCCTGCCGGTCACCGATGACGAGCAGCTGGGCTTCGGGGTCTACCTCAACGACGGCACCGGATCGAAGATGGACTACTACGTCGACCAGGACACCACCCTCGCCTGGGACACGTGCGCGCTCGCCGCAGACGGTACGGCGTCGGGATCGCTCACCCTCACCGTCACCGTCACCAACACGGCCCCGGCGGATGCCGCGACCTCGCTCCCCGCATATATCACCGGCGGTGGCGGCTTCGGCGTCGCGCCGGGAATCGCCAAGACGGTCGGCTACCTGTACCTCCCGACCGGCACCGAACTCACCGCCGCGAGGATGTCGGACGGAAGCGGTTTCGGCGGCGGCCTCGACGGCGGCCGACAGGTGCTGTCGTTCAGCGTCGACCTCGATCCCGGCGAGACGGCCACGGCGTCGCTGACGGTGCGCAGCACGGCCGGAGCCGGTGCGGCGGTCGCGTGGGTGACGCCGACCGTGCACCAGGACGTCCCCACCTCGATTGGCGATTCCTGCGTGGCCGGTTAGACTGCCCCCATCCCTCGCTCACATCGGAGTTCCATGCCGTCCGGCATCCAGAAGACAGCACTCTCGGCCACCCTCGTCGGTCTGGCCCTCGTCGCTGTGCCCACGGCGGCGCACGCCAGCACGATCTATCCGCCGAGCGACGCCTGCTCGGTGACGCCGACGACCACGGCGCCGGGCGCTCGCGTCGACTTCTCCTGCTCCGCCGACACCTTCGGTGCGGACGAGTCCGTGAAGATCACCGTCACCGGTGAGAACGGCGGCGCGACGACCTTCGGTTTCGTGCGCTTCGCGGTGAGCACCGGCTCGTTCGACACGCGCTCGGGCGCTGACGGCAGCCTGGCGTCGACCACCATCACCCTCCCCGGCGACGCGTCCGGCATCTACAACATCGCCGCCGTCTCGCCCTCCTCGGCGGGCGGCACCGCGAGCGTCACGGTGACCGCATCCGGCGAGGAGAACCTGCCGAGCACGGGCGGCGACGCCGGCACCCTCGGTCTCTGGGCCGGAGCGGGTCTGCTCGTCGTCGCCGGCGGCGCCGTCGCCGTGGCCGCGTCGGTCCGCCGGAACCGCAGCCGCCGCTGACCCGTCAGCGCCGCTCGAGCTCAGCGGTGATGAGGATCGGCAGGTGGTCGCTGAGCCCCTGCGGCAGCGTCGTGATGTCGAGGATGTCGACCCCCACCGACGTCGCGAAGTCGTAGTGACCCTTGAAGAACTTGTAGCGCGTGTATGTGCGGGTGTCGCTGAGGGTCAGCTCGTAGCCGGCCTCGCGCACCTTCTGACTCAGGTTCTCTTTGAAGACGGGGTAGTTGTAGTCGCCGACCATGAGGATCGGCAGGTCCGCGCCGAGGGTCGCCAGCTCGGCGAGCGCTGCCTGGATCTGCTTGCGGCGCAGCGAGTTGAGTGCGGTGAGGGGCGCGGCGTGGAAGCTCGCCACGGTGAACTCGCGGCCGTGGTCGATGTCGCGCAGGCGCACAGCCAGCATCCGCTCTTCGGCCGGTTTGAGCACGCGGTCGTGGAGCGACTTTTTCAGCGCGAGCGAGCGCATCTCCAGCGCCTCGAAGGTGTTGCGCCGGTAGTACACCGCCAGCCCCAGCCGATTGCGCGCGGTCGCCTCCGCCAGCTGCAACCCGGCGATCTCCGCCGGCAGCGCCTCGGTGACCGCTTCCTGCAGGCACAGGATGTCGGCGTGCGTCGACTCCACAAGGGCGTCGAGCTCCAGCGCGGCCTTGTGCTTGTTGAGGTTGTACGAGATGACCTTCATCACCGTCAGCCTAGGCCGCTCACCTAGGGATCTGCTCTGTGATCGAGCCGTCGCGCCGGGCACGCGTCTGTTCGGCGCGGAGGGCGAGCAGGTCGTCGGCCGGATAGCCCACCTCGGTGAGGGTGAGGCAGCGGGCTGCGAGCACGGGGAAGGCGCTCGTCCGCACGCCCTCGTCGCGGAGCCGCACGACGTCGGCCCGCGTGAGCCGGCCGCCGCCGACGGCCGCGCATGCGCCGACGAGCGCCCGGACCATGCTGTGGCAGAACGCATCGGCCTTCACGTTCGCGATGAGGAAACCGCGGTCATCGCGGCGCCAATCGAACTCGAGCAGCGTGCGGATGGTCGTCGCCTCCGGGCGCCACTTGCAGTACGCGGCGAAGTCGTGGAGTCCGATGAGCGACCGGGCCGCGTCGTCCATGGCCGCCACATCGAGTGGCGAACTGACCGACGTCGTGCGGGCGCGCTCGAGCGGATCGTACGCGCCGTCCGACAGGCGGTACTCGTAGCGCCGCCACACGGCGGAGAACCGCGCGTCGAAGCCCGCGGGCGCCGCAACGACCCGGCGCACGGTGACGTCGGCGTACGGGCCGAGAACCCCGTTGATCCTCGCGGCGAGGGCTTCCGGTTCCGGCGATCGGCCCTTCGCGAGGCGCGCGCGCTGCGCGTCGGTGAGGTCGAGGTGGGCGACCTGACCGCTCGCGTGGACCCCGGCATCCGTCCGACCGGCCACCACGAGCTGCGGGTCGCCGCCGAGGATGCGGGCGAGCGCGGCCTCGAGCGTTCCCTGCACGGTGCGCAGGCCCG
The DNA here is from genome assembly GCA_016807485.1 of Stenotrophomonas maltophilia. Classification (GTDB taxonomy): domain Bacteria; phylum Actinomycetota; class Actinomycetes; order Actinomycetales; family Microbacteriaceae; genus Microbacterium. The sequence continues at coordinate 12,959 of JACEFY010000021.1, forward strand.
GCTGACGCGCCCAGCCCCGGAAGCCGGTGCCGTCGTAGGCGAGATCGAGGCGCAGGCGCACGCCTCCAGCCTACTCAGAGCGCGGCGTCGACCTCGGCACGCGTGGGCGGGTTCGCCCCGGGCCGCGACACCGTGATGCCGGCCATGACGGCGGCACGGCGCAGCGCGCGCTCGAACGCCGGCTCGGAGGTGAACAGCAGCGGATCGTCGAGCGCGCTGGAGATGAGGCTCGCCATGTAGGCGTCGCCCGCGCCGATCGTGTCGGCGACGTCGACGGGGAACGGCTCGACCTCCGTGATCCCGCCGGGCCCGAGCCCGAGGGCGCCCTCGCCGCCCCGCGTGATGACCGCGATCCGCGGGCCGTACGCGGCGATCTCGGCGAGCACCTGCTCGGGCACGAGACCGGGGAAGAGCCAGGCGGCATCCTCGTCGCTCAGCTTGACGATGTCGGCCGCGCGGGCGGCCGCCACGAACCGGGCGTGCGCCGTGCGATGCTCCCCGACGAGCGCGGGGCGGATGTTCGGGTCGAGCGTGACGAGGGCGCGACCCGCCGCGTGCTGCAGGGTCTCGAGCACCGCGGTGCCGCCGGGCTCGAGGAAGAGCGCGATCGACCCAGTGTGCACGACGTCGTCCTCGCCGACCTGCACCGCGGGGATGCTCCAGTCGATCGCGAAGTCGTACTCGGCCGAACCGTCGGCGCGCAGCCGGGCGCGCGCGGTGGAGGTCGCGGCATCCGTCCACGACTCCTCCGCGACGGTCGCGCCGGAGGATTCGACCTGCGCCGCGATCCGCTTCCCCCGGTCGTCGCGACCGAGCCGCGTGAGGAGACGCACCCCGTGCCCCTGCCGGGCAAGGCCGACCGCGACGTTGGCGGGACTGCCGCCGACGAGCTCGCGGTCGCCCGCGTCCCCTTCGACGATGTCGATGAGCGCTTCGCCGATCACCAGCACGTGAGAAGTCATGACCCCAGTCTGGCCGATGCGCCGCCCGACCGCTTTCGGCGCGCGTCACGGGCGACTTC
>JACEFY010000210.1 GCA_016807485.1 Stenotrophomonas maltophilia
CGGCCGCTTCCGACGCCGACAGCGGACCCTGCCGGCGGACGGCGTCGGTCACGCGCGCGAGCGACCCGGGCGAGAGCCCCTTCGGCAGGTCGACCGCGTTCGCCGGGCGCAGCGCGCCCAGGAGCGCATCGATCTCGGCCTGCGTGGCAGGCCCGGCCGACTCCCGGGCACGGTCGCGGTAGGTCCGATACTGGTGCAGCCGGTCGGCGAAGACGGCGTAGGGAAACGGCTTCACGAGGTACTGCACGGCGCCGAGGCCGATGACCTGTCGCACGACGTCGGCGTCGCGCACGGCCGTGATCGCGATGACGTCGACGTCGGCGGCGCGGGCGCGGACGTGACGCAGGACGTCGAGCCCCGTCCCATCCGGCATGGTCATGTCGAGGAGGACCAGATCGATCCCCTCGGCCGGTGGATGGTCCAGGATCGCGGCGACGGCGGCGCGCGCCCCGCTGCACTCTGCCACGACACGGAACCCGTCGAGGCGCTCGACGTACGTGCGATGCAGCTCGAGGGTGAGCGCTTCGTCGTCGACGAGGAGCACGTTGATCACGGTGCCTCCGTCGGCAGGACGATCCGGAACGTCGTCGGCGGCCCGGGATCGAGCACGAGCGAGCCGCCGACGTCGTCGACGACGGCGCGGACGAGGGCGAGCCCGACGCCCCTCCCGTCCGCGCCCGCCGGCTTCGTGGTGAATCCCCGCTCGAAGACGCGTTCGCGCAGATCGTCGGGAATGCCGTCGCCCGAATCCGAGACCGTCATCGAGAACTCGTCGTCGGGGGTGCGGCTCATCGTCACCCGCACCCAGCGTGGCGGCGCGCCGGCGCCGGCGGCATCCAGCGCATTGTCGATCAGATTCCCGACGAGGGCCACGGCGTCGATTGCGCTCACCGCCGATCGAGGCGCATCGGGGGCGATCTCCGCGATCCACTCGATGCCGCGCTCGGCGGCCTGTGACGCTTTGCCGAGGAGCAGGGCGCCCACCGCCGGGTCGCCGTCGACACGGGCCGAGACCTGGTCGACGAGGGCCTGGCTCTGTCGGGCCGAGTCCGTGAGAATGCCGACGGCCTCCGTCGTGCGACCGAGCTCCAAGAGGGCCACCGCGGTGTGCATGCGGTTGCCGTGTTCGTGCGTCTGCGCGCGGAGCGCCTCGCCGAGCGTGCGCATCGATTCCGCGGAGGCCAGGGTGTCGCGGATCGCTCCGGCGGGGAGGTCGCCGGCGACCCGCCGTGTCACGCGCCGGGCGACGAGGGCGCCCACGACCCCGGCGGCGATGAGGGCGCCGCCGATCGCGACCGCGGTGAGCAGCCGCGGCACGATCGCGACCGAGAGGGTGTCGATGGTGACGCCGACCGCCACCCACCCGACCTGGCCGGCGTCGCCGGAGATCGGCACGATCGTCCGCAGCGACGGCCCGAGGGTGCCGGTCGACTGCTCGGTGAGGGCGACCGGCGTCGCCGGGATCGTCCCGACGAAGGGCCGACCGATCTCCGCCGGATCGCGGTGCGTCACGCGGACGCCGCGGAGGTCCATGATCGTGACGAAGTCGACGCGCGCATCGGTCATGACCGCCTCCGCCAGCGGCTGCAGCTCGGCGGAGGCGGCTGAGAGGTCACCGTCCGCAACACGGGCGGTCGACATCGCCGCGACCACCTCGGCGGAATCGGCGAGGGTGTGGGCGACGGCCTGCGTCACCCGCTCGGCCTCGGCGCGCGACGTGCGTTGGGCCTCCAGCGCGAGGAGCGCGGCGACCACCACGGCGATGAGCGCGACCGCGACCACGAGCGCCGCGAACACGCGCGAGGCAGCGCTGCGTCCCCGTCCGCGTGCCATCGCTGCTCCGCTCCCTCGCGTGCCGGCCGTCATCGACCAATACGACCATAAGTCGCCAGGCGCCCGCGCGCGGCGCACTGTGGACCCATCGCCGCCGATGAGGGTGGCACCGAACAACGTCCGTTCACACTCTGGAGGCCCGACATGGTCGCACCGACGACAACCCTCACGCTCCCCGGCTTCATGCGCCGGCGCGGCAAGCGCTCCTGGGACCGGCACACGTGGCTGTACGTGTCGGTCATCATCGCTGTCGTCCTGGGCGCCGTGGTCGGCCTCATCTGGCCGGCGTTCGCGACGGGCCTCGAGCCCATCGGTAAGGCGTTCGTCAACCTCATCAAGATGATGATCGCGCCGATCATCTTCTGCACCATCGTGGTGGGCGTCGGCTCGATCGCGAAGGCGGCGACCGTCGGCAAGATCGGCGGCCTCGCGCTCCTGTACTTCATGATCATGACGACCTTCGCGCTGGCGATCGGCCTCGTGGTCGGCAACCTCATCCACCCGGGCGAGGGGCTGAACATGACGGGCGTCACCTACGACGCCTCGACCCTCGAGCCGAAGACGACGACCGAGTTCCTCATGGGCATCATCCCGACGACCATGTTCTCCGCCTTCACGGGCGAGAGCGTGCGGCAGGTGCTCTTCATCGCTCTGCTCGTCGGCTTCGCGCTCCAGGGGCTCGGCAAGAAGGGCGAGCCGATCATGTTCGCCGTCAAGCAGCTGCAGGTGCTCGTGTTCCGCATCCTCGGCATGATCCTGTGGCTCGCCCCGATCGGCGCGTTCGGCGCGATCGCCGCGGTGGTCGGCAAGACCGGTTTCGCGGCCATCGTGAGCCTCGGCATCCTCATGATCGCCTTCTACATCACCTGCGCCGTGTTCATCTTCGGCATCCTCGGGACGATGCTCTACGCCGTCGCACGGATCAACATCTTCAGCCTGATGAAGTACCTCGCCCGCGAATATCTGCTGATCGTCGGGACGTCCTCGTCGGAGTCGGCTCTGCCGCGCCTCATCGCCAAGATGGAGCACCTCGGCGTCTCGAAGCCGGTCGTGGGCATCACCGTGCCGACCGGGTACTCCTTCAACCTCGACGGCACCGCGATCTACCTCACCATGGCGTCGCTGTTCATCGCCGCCGGCATGGGCACCCCGATGTCGATTCCCGAGCAGATCGGTCTGCTCGCCTTCATGGTGATCGCATCCAAGGGCGCCGCCGGTGTCACCGGCGCCGGCCTCGCGACCCTCGCCGGCGGGCTGCAGGCCTTCCGTCCCGACCTGGTCAACGGTGTGGGTGTCATCGTCGGCATCGACCGCTTCATGAGCGAGGGTCGTGCGATCACGAACTTCACGGGCAACGCCGTGGCGACCGTGCTCATCGGCGCCTGGACGAAAGAATTCGATCGCCGACGCGCCCTCGACGTCCTGGCCGGACGCGACCCGTTCGACGAGACGACGCTCTCCGGCGACGGCCACGACGCCGCGCCTGCGGCGACGGATGCCGCCGCCGCTGCGACCGACGCGATCGCCCCCGTCGCCGATCGCGTGCCCGCCATCCGCTGACCCCCGAAGACGAGACCCGGTCGTCCGTGCGGCCGGGTCTCGTGGCGTGTGCGGCCGGTCAGTCCCGCATGGCGCGCGCGAGCGCGTCGGCCGCGCGGACGAGCGCGAGGTGCGACAGCGCCTGCGGGGTGTTGCCCGCCTGTCGATGTCCCGTGACGTCGTACTCCTCCGAGAGCAGTCCCACATCGTTCGCGAGGCCGCAGGCGCGGTCCATGAGCGCGTGCGCGTCGTCCAGGCGGCCGGTCGCGGCGTACTGCTCGACGAGCCAGAACGAGCAGGCGAGGAAGGGGTTCTCGTCACCGGTCAGCCCGTCGACGCCCGACGAGGTGCGGTAGCGCAGCACGAGCCCGTCGGGCATGAGGGTCTGCTCGATGCGGTCGACGGTGCGCAGCATTCGCGGATCATCGGCGGCGCAGAATCCGACCGTCGGCAGCACGAGCAGCGACGCGTCGACCTCATCGGTGCCGTCATGCTGTGTGAACCACCCGCCGGGCGACACGCCGTGGGTGTCGATCAGGGCGCGGGCGCGTTCGCGCGCCGCGGCCCACCGTTCCTCCGGCCCGGCCAGCCCGTGCTCGCGCACGGAGCGCACGCCGCGGTCGAAGCCCGCCCAGGTCATCGCGAGCGAATGGGTGAACAGGCGCGGCTCGCCGCGGATCTCCCAGATGCCGCTGTCGGGATCGCCCAGGCGCGCCTCAGCGCGGCGGAGCAGGGCGCGCTCGACCGGCCACGAGTGTCCGTCGGGATCGGCGCCGGCATCGCGCGCGGCGAAGGCGGCCACCAGGACCTCGCCGATGACGTCCGCCTGGAACTGCCCGGCCGCGCCGTTGCCGATGCGCACGGGTGCGGCGCCGTCGTACCCCGGCAGGTGGTCGAGTTCGCGCTCCAGAAGGTCGCGCTCGCCCCCGATGCGGTAGACGATCTGCAGCTGGTTCGGATCTCCCGCGATCGCCCGCCGCAGCCAGCGCTGCCACTGCTCGGCGGCGCGCAGCGATCCGTGTGCCAGAAGCACCTCGATCGTCAGCGACGCGTCGCGCAGCCAGACGAACCGGTAGTCCCAGTTGCGCGCCCCGCCGAACTGCTCGGGCAGTGACGTCGTGGCGGCGGCGATCACGCCGCCGGTGTCGTGGTGGGTCAGCGCGCGCAGCGTGAGGAGCGACCGGACGACGCGCTCCCGGTGCACGTCGTGGGTGCG
>JACEFY010000211.1 GCA_016807485.1 Stenotrophomonas maltophilia
GCATCTCATCGGCGACCTCGGCATCACAGCGGTGGCCGCGCAGTGGCTGACGACGGCGTTCATGCTGACGATGGCCGTCATCATCCCCACCACCGGGTTCCTCCTGCGCCGCTTCACGACCCGCACCATGTTCGGCGCCGCGATGGGACTGTTCACAGCGGGCACCCTGATCGCGCTGATCGCACCCGGATTCGAGGTGCTGCTCGTCGGGCGTGTGGTCCAGGCATCGGGCACCGCGATCATCATGCCGCTGCTCATGACGACCCTCATGACGGTCGTGCCGCCGAACCGCCGCGGACAGATGATGGGGCGCGTCAGCGTCGTGATCTCACTCGCGCCCGCGATCGGCCCGACGATGGCCGGGCTCGTGCTCGACAACCTCACCTGGCGCTGGATCTTCGGCATCGTGCTCCCGATCGCGATCGCCGCCCTCGTCATCGGCGTCAAGTGGATCCCCAACATCGGCGAGCAGACCCGTGCGCCGATCGACATCCCGTCGGTCGTCCTGTCGGCGCTCGGATTCGGTGGCCTGGTCTACGGGCTCACGCAGATCGGCGGCGGTCACGGGTCCGCGGCCGAAGCGGCGGCATCCACCACGACCCTCGTCATCGCCCTCGCGGTCGGCGTCGTCGCCCTGGGCCTCTTCGGCTGGCGTCAGATCTCGCTGCAGAAGCGCGACGACGCGCTGCTCGACCTGCGCATCTTCCGGTCGGGCAACTTCTCGCTCTCGGTCGCGCACTTCGCCGTCATGTCGCTCGCGTTCTTCGGCGTCATCACCGCACTGCCGCTCTACCTGCAGGGCACGCTGGGGCTCTCCGCCAGCCAGTCGGGTCTCGTGGTGCTCCCCGGCGCTCTCGCGATGGGATTCCTCGGACCCGTCATCGGCCGCATCTACGACCGCCGCGGCACCCGCATCCTGCTGCTGCCGGGAACGGTCATCGTGCTGGCGGTGCTGTGGTCGTTCACCATGCTCGTCGAGTCGACGCCGGTGTGGCTGCTCGTGATCGCGCAGACCGTGCTGTCGGTCGGACTGGCGATGTCGTTCACGCCGCTGTTCACGGCATCGCTCGGCTCACTCGAGCCGCGGTACTACTCGTACGGCAGCGCGACGGTGTCCACCGTGCAGCAGGTCGCCGGAGCTGCCGGCATCGCGGTGCTCATCTCGGTGATGTCCGCCGTCAGCGGGGCCGCCGTGGAGTCGGGCGCCGCCGAAGCCGCCGCGGGGGCGGAGGGCGCGCGCGCCGCGTTCCTGCTCGCGGCGATCATCGGGACACCGCTGCTCATCAGCGCGTTCCTCATCCGGAAGCCCGCCGACGCGCCGGAGGGCATGCCCGCCGGTCATTGAAGCCGGGGCGGCTCAGTTGGTGCTGCAGCAGCCTCCACCACAGCACGATGCGCCTTCTTCCGCGACGACGAGGAGATTCTTCTCGTCGGGGACGGGCTGGAGCGTGGGCGCGGGGAGGTTCGAGGTAGCCATCCCTCCATCGTAGACCTCGGTCCGCGAGGGCGGCTCGGCGCGCCGAGTCAGTCCCAGTCGAGATAATCCTCGATGAACCACGACGTCTCTCCGGGGTGCGTGAGGGCGAACAGGTGTCCGGCGCCGTCGACCGACTTGACGCTCACGAGCGCCGGGGCCGTCGCCTGGAGGGCGAAACCGTTCGCCGGTGGGGTGACGGTGTCGCCGTCGGCCTGGATGACGAGCGTCGGGGTGTCGGCGGCGACCGCCGCCCACTCCGCCTCCGGCGTGGCGGCGCGGGCGTCGGCCTGCCGGGCTTCGAGGTCGGCATCGGGCGCGTAGTCCGCGCCGAACACCGCGGTCAGAACGTCGGCCCGGTCGGCGGGCGCCCCGTCGTCGACGCCGAGCAGCAGGATGCCGTCGACGTGGTCGTGGTGGTCGAGGGCGACCGTGCGCGCGAGCGCTCCGCCGAACGCGTGTCCGCCGATCCAGGCGCTCGCCACGCCGAGGGCGTCGAGGACGTCGACGATGTCCTGCGCGAGGTCATGCATCGTCGCGGCGACGCCCTGACGCGTCCCGATGCGGACGACGCGGAAGTCCTCCTCCACGAGGATGCTCGCGAGCGTCCCGAGGTAGGCGAAGTCGAGCCCCGCGGCAGGCAGCAACACGACGGTGGGGCCGGAGCCCTCGTCGATGTAGGAGACGGCGCGGCCGTCCGGCTCGAAGGTCTGGCGCTCGTGCGTCACTGTCGCGGTCTCCCTGTCACTGGCGGCCGACGGCGGCTGTGACCGTCGGCGTCCATCCTACCGAGCGTGACGGGGTGCTTGCGGGGCGCGGTGGTCAGACGCCGAGCTTCTTCGCGGCCTTCTTCGCGGCGCGGTCGACGACTTTCCGCGAGCGGGCGCGGGCCTTGCGCAGCGACGGGTCGTCCCACAGGTGCTTGGCGGCCTTGCTGATCTCGCGGTAGCGCGAACGACCGGCGCGGGCGCCGAGGACGTAGCCGGCGGTGCCGATGATCGCGACGGTGAGCCAGAACTTGAGTCCGGACATGGATGCCTCCCTGCAGTGATGTGCTGGGTCAGACGCTAAGCGCGGTGGCGGGTTTCGCGCAGGGCCTTGACAACGGGACCGCGGCACACGACCCCGTATCGTGGGAGCGTGCCGTCCACCCCTGAGGAGTCCGCGTGAAGCTCGCCGATCTGCAGCGTTTCGTGGCCTTGCATGCCGCCGGGCTCCACGTCCCGCGCGCCGCCGCCGCGCTCGGGGTGTCGCTGACCGCTCTGTACGCGTCGATCGAGCGCCTCGAGACGGCCGTCGGCCACGAACTCATCGATCGGGGCCGCACGCCCTGGACGCTGACCGCGGCCGGAACGCTGCTGCTCGACGAAGCGCGTCGTCGCATCGCGGATGCGCCCGCCACGGCCACGACGCCGAAGAAGACGGGCGGGGGCAAGGCGAAGGCGTCCAAGGGCGTCGGCCGCGCGCCGATCGTCAAGGGCGAGCCGAAGCCGTACAAGAAGCGCCAGGGCCGCTGACCTGTGGCCGCTGACACGCACGGCCGCTGACCACTGACCCGCACGGCCGCGGATTCACCCCTCGGTGACGGTTCCGGCCTCGACGCGCCACTGCCGATCGGTGCGCACCGCCTGCAGCAGACGCCGGTCGTGTGTCACCAGCAGAAGCGTGCCCGTGTACGACTCGAGTGCCTGCTCGAGCTGCTCGATCGCCGGCAGGTCGAGGTGGTTGGTCGGCTCATCGAGGACGAGCACATTGACACCCCGCGCCTGGAGCAGCGCCAGCCCGGCACGCGTGCGCTCCCCCGGGGAGAGCTCGTCGACGGGGCGGGTCACGTGGTCGGCGGTGAGCCCGAACTTCGCGAGCAGCGTGCGCACCTCCCCCGAGCCGAGCTCGGGCACCAGCGCCTCGAACGCCGCGGCGAGCGGCTGCCGGCCGGCGAAGGAAGACCGGGCCTGATCGATCTCGCCGATCTGCACGTTCGCTCCGAGACTCGCCGCGCCCCCGTCGGGCGCCTGAGCGCCCAGCAGCGCGCGCAGCAGCGTCGATTTGCCGGCACCGTTCGGCCCCGTGATGCCGATGCGCTCGCCCGCGATGACCTGCAGGGACACCGGCCCGAGGGTGAAGTCGCCCTGGTGGTAGACGGCCGAGCTGAGGGTGGAGACCACCGTGCTCGAGCGCGGTGCGGCGCCGATCGTGAACGCGAGCTGCCATTCCTTGCGGGGCTCGTCCACCTCTTCGAGTCGCGCGATGCGGCTCTCCATCTGGCGCACCTTCTGCGCCTGCTTCTCGCTCGATTCCGTGGCGGCCTTGCGTCGGATCTTGTCGTTGTCGGGCGACTTCTTCATCGCGTTGCGCACTCCCTGGCTCGACCACTCACGCTGCGTGCGGGCGCGCCCGACGAGATCGGCCTTCTTCTCGGCGAACTCGTCGTACTTCTCGCGGGCGTGACGGCGCAGGGTCGCCCGCTCTTCGAGGTAGGCGTCGTAGCCGCCGCCGAACACCCGATTCGCGTGTTGTGCGAGGTCGAGCTCGAGCACTCGCGTCACGCACCGCGCGAGGAACTCCCGATCGTGGCTGACGAGGACGACACCTCCGCGGAGGCCCTCGACGAAGGCCTCGAGCCGTTCGAGCCCGTCGAGGTCGAGGTCGTTGGTGGGCTCGTCGAGGAGCACGATGTCGAAGCGGGAGAGGAGGAGTGCGGCGAGCCCCACGCGCGCCGCTTGCCCGCCGGAGAGGGAGGTCATGAGCGCCGCGGTCCCGACCTCGAGCCCGAGGTCGGCGAGGATCACCGGCATCCGCTCGTCGAGGTCGGCGGCGCCGCTCGCCATCCAGCGATCCAGAGCTGCGGAGTAGACGTCGGCCGGGTCGGCGCCGGGTGCGGCGAGCGCTGGATCGGCGAAGGCGCGGGCCGCGGCATCCATCTCCGCCGTCGCGGCGGCGCAGCCGGTGCGCCGCGCGAGGTATCCGGCGACGGTTTCGCGCGCGCGTCGCTCGTGCTCTTGCGGGAGCCAGCCGACGAACGCGTCAGTCGGTGCGAGCGAGACCGTGCCCGCCTGCGGCTCGTCGATGCCGGCGAGGATGCGCAGCAGGGGGGATTTGCCG
>JACEFY010000212.1 GCA_016807485.1 Stenotrophomonas maltophilia
GGTCTGCGAGCACCACCTGCTGCCGTTCACCGGGCACGCGCACGTCGCCTATCTGCCGGGCGAGCAGGTCGTCGGGCTCGGCGCGCTGCCCAAGGTCATCGACACCCTCGCCGCGCGCCCGCAGGTGCAGGAGCGCCTCGGCGAACAGGTCGCCGACACGATCGCCGCCTCCATCGACGCGCGCGGGGTGCTGGTGGTCCTCGACGCCGTACACCAGTGCGTCACGACCCGCGGCGGCCGCCAGAACGAGGCCTCCACCCTCACGATCGCCGCGCGCGGTGCGCTCGCCGAACCGGCCGCCCGCGCCGAGATCATCGCGCTCCTCACCGGATCGACCCCCTGATGACCCTCGTCATGGGGATCCTCAATGCGACCCCCGATTCGTTCAGCGACGGCGGGCGGTTCGTGGGGCTGGGCGACGCCCTCGCCCATGCGCGGGCGCTCGCGGCATCCGGAGCCGACATCATCGACGTCGGCGGCGAGTCGACCCGGCCCGGCGCGGCGCGGGTCTACCCCGCCGTCGAGCAGGACCGCGTGCTCGAGCTCATCGCGGGCATCGCGCACGAAGCGGCGCCCGCCGTCTCGATCGACACGATGAACGCGAGCACCGCGGTCGCCGCCGTCGCGCGCGGCGCGCGCATCGTCAACGATGTCTCCGGCGGCCTCGCCGACCCCGACATGCTGGCCGCCGTCGCGGGCACCGGCGCCGACATGGTGCTGCAGCACTGGCGCGGGCCATCGACCCGCATGTACGACCGCGCGCAGTACGCCGACATCGTCGCCGAAGTCGTCGCCGAGCTCGACACGCGGGTGCAGGCGGCGGTGGATGCCGGCATCCCCGAAGCGCGCATCATCGTCGACCCGGGATTCGGGTTCGGCAAGGAACCCGCCGACAACTGGCTGCTCGCCCGCGGACTCGGCCGGCTCGTCGCACGGTGGCCGCGCGTGCTCATCGGCACGAGCCGCAAGCGCATGATCACCCAGATCGCCGGCGAAGACGATCGCGACCGCGACGTGGCCACGGCGGTCACCAGCGTCCTCGCGGCCGACGCGGGCGTTTGGGCCGTGCGCGTGCACGACGTCGCGACGACCCGGCTGGCCCTCCGCACCCGGAGCGCGTGGGCCGGAGCAGGAGAGGAATCATGACCGACCGCATCACGCTGACCGGCATCCGGGCCACCGGCTTCCACGGCGTCTACGACCACGAGCGCCGTGACGGCCAGACGTTCGTGGCCGACGTCGCGCTCGAGCTCTCGCTCGCGCGCGCCGCGGAGACCGACGACGTCGCCGACACGGTCCACTACGGCGAGTTGGCCGATCGGGTCGCGGCGGTGCTGGCCGGCGAGCCCGTGGACCTGCTCGAGACGCTCGCCGCGCGTATCGCCGCGGTCGCGCTCGCGGACGAGCGTGTGGATGCCGCCGAGGTCACGGTGCACAAGCCGCAGGCGCCGATCGCGGTCGCGTTCGGCGACGTGAGCGTCACGGTCCGCCGCGAGCGGAGCCGGTCGTGAACCGCCGCCTCGCCGACGGCTTCTCGGGTGGGGAGGGGGCGGAGATCGCCTCGGACGTCGTGGCCGTCGTCGGGATCGGCGCGAACCTCGGCGACCGGCACGAGACCATCGCCGCGGCCCTCACCGATCTCGCGCGGCTGCCGCTGACGACGCGCGTCGTGGCGGCCGAGCCCATCGAGACCGTCGCCCTGACGCCCTCCGGGCCCGACCCCGAGGCCCCGGCCTACCTCAACACGGTGGCCCTCCTCGAGACGCGCCTCGCACCCAGTGTGCTGCTGACCTATCTGCAGGCCATCGAAGCGCGGCACGGACGCGAACGCACCGTGCACTGGGGCGATCGCACCCTCGACCTCGACCTCATCGCCCATGGCGACGTGCAGACGCGGTCGTCGCGGCTGACGCTCCCGCATCCGCGCGCCGCCGAGCGCGACTTCGTGCTCGAACCCTGGTCGCGTCTCGACCCCGATGCGGTGCTCCCCGGACACGGCCCCGTCCGCGATCTCCTCGCGCGCCTCCGGGACGAGACGCCGTGAAGCGCACCGGCACGGGTGTGCTCCTCGGCGCCGCGATCCTCGGGCTCGTCGTCGGCTTCGGCATCGACCAGCTGCTCACCGCGACCGGCAGGCCCACGTTCACTCCGTCGTTCCTCCTCCCGATCCTGCTCGTCATGCTGGCCGCCGCGACGGTGCTCATGGCGCTCCCGATCCGTCGCGCCATCACCGGCGCGAGCGCCGCTCCGGTCGATCCCTTCCGCGCCGTCCGCGTCGCGATGCTCGCGAAAGCGGGAAGCATCGTCGGCGCCGTCGTCGCCGGGGTCGCGCTCGGTCTGCTCGCGTTCCTGTTCACCAGGCCGGTGTCGCCGTCGTTAGGCTCGTCCGGAGCGGTGGTCGCCGCGATCGTCGGAGGACTCGTCCTCCTGGTCGCCGGCGTCGTCGCCGAACGTCTCTGTACGATCCGGAAGGAAGACGATGACGACCAGCCCGGACCAGCCGACCCCGGCTTCGGATACACCCACCACGACTGACGCGCCCCTGGCCGCGGAGAGTGCCCGGATCACGGACCCGTCCGCGACCGACGCCGTCCTGGATGCCGGCACCTACGACGCCATCCTCGAACCCCGGGGCGACAACCGTCTGCCGCTCGACGGCACGTGGCACCAGATCTCGCGCAAGTACGTCACCGTCCAGCTCATCTCGACGGTGGCCTTCCTCGCGCTCATCCTCGCCGTCGCGCTCGTCTTCGCGCTGCTCTGGCATCAGATGTGGATCTGGATCCCCGCGGGCATCCTCCTAGTCGTCACGCTCTGGACCCTCGCGATCCTGCCGCGTCAGGCGCGGTCGTACGGCTACCAGCTCCGCGATGACGACCTCGTCTTCCGGCGCGGCATCCTCTGGCAGCGCATCGTCGCCGTCCCGTATGGGCGGATGCAGCTCGTGGACATCACCCACGGACCCCTCGACCGGGGCTTCGGCATCGCGCAGCTGAAGCTCGTGACGGCCGCCGCCTCCAGCGCCGTCACGATCCCCGGGCTCGACCAAGCCGCCGCCGAGACCCTCCGCGACACCCTCATCGCGGTCGCCGAAACCCGCCGGACCGGACTGTGACCGATCCGACGTCACCGCAGCCGCCCCCGCCTCCCGCGGCGGCCGTGCGGTCGCAGCTGAGCGACGGCGACTGGCATCGCCTGCATCCCCTCACGCCGCTGCTGCGTGGAGGGCTCTTCCTCCTGGTGGTGGTCGGCATCGTCGTCGCGAACCTCCGCGACCGCCTCATCGACTTCTTCCTGCCGGTGGGCGTCGACGTCGACCTGAGCGGGCCCGAGAGCGATGCGATCGACTACATCCTGGCCAACGACCTCCTCATCGTCGCCCTGCTGGCCGTGCTCGGCGTACTCATCATCGTCGTCGCGGTTCTTTATGTGTCGTGGCGCGCGCACACCTTCCGCATCACCGGGGACGACGTCGAAGTGCGCTCGGGTGTCCTGTTCCGCACGCACCGTCGCGCGCCGCTCGACCGCGTCCAGGGCGTCAACCTCACTCGCCCGGTGGTCGCGCGCCTCCTCGGCATGGCCAAGCTCGAGGTCGTGGGCGCCGGGCTCGACGCCAACGTCAAGCTCGACTATCTCTCCACCGCCAACGCCGAAGAGGTCCGCGCCGACATCCTGCGCCTCGCCTCCGGTCGGCAGCTCGACGCCGTGCGCAGCGGGGACAGCGCACACCGCGGTCCCCGCGCGGCCGCGGCCGCGGCCGCGATCGAGGCCGGCGTCACGGGCTTGATCCTCGGCGCCGAGGGGCCGGTCGCCGAACCGGCATCCGTCGTCCACATCCCGACCGGCCGCGTCATCGCCTCCCACCTCCTTTCCGACACGACCATCTGGCTCGTCCTCCTCCTCGGGGGGCTCATCGCGGGGTCGATCTTCGGCACGCCCTGGGTGCTGTTCACGATCATCCCGACGGTCATCGCGTTCGTGACCTACTGGTTCCGCTCGATCACACGCGCGCTCCGCTATTCGATCGCGCCGACGCCGTCGGGCCTGCGCATCACCTTCGGGCTCTTCACCACCATCACCGAGACCCTCCCGCCGGGCCGCATCCACGCGATCGAGGTGCGTCAGCCGCTGCTCTGGCGCCCCAAGAACTGGTGGTCGATCCGCGTGAACAGGCTCTCCGGCCGCGCGGCGACCGACACCTCCAGCCAGCAGTTCTCCGACGTCCTCCCGGTGGGCACGCTCGCCGACGTCGACCGCGTGCTCCGGCTCATGCTTCCCACGCTCCCCGAGGGTGAATGGAGGGGCGCGGTGCCGGCCGGCATCCTCGGCGGCACGAAGCAGCCGCAGGAGGGCGATCACTACATCACCACCCCGCGCCGCGCGCGCTGGATGCGGCTGCTGTCGTGGCGACGCAACGGGTTCTTCCTGACGGCCGACGCGCTCTACCTCCGCCGCGGGTTCCTCCGCCGTTCGCTCGTGATCCTGCCGCTCGCGCGCCTGCAGTCGGTGCGGATCAGCCAGGGCCCGGTCGCACGCCTCGCGCGCACGGCCGTGGTCACCGGCCACACC
>JACEFY010000213.1 GCA_016807485.1 Stenotrophomonas maltophilia
CCGCCGCGACGACATCGCCGACGCGCTGCCGGCTCCACCCGCACCCCTCCGGGCGCTCGGGCCGTCGCAGATCGGCGATCGGCTCTTCGTCGCGGGCGATCACCGCGACACGGCATCGATCAACGGAGCCCTCGTGTCCGGCGAGCGCGCCGCCCGCGCCGTGGGGGGCGCGCGATGACCCGCCGGCGGCCCCGCCCGTTCATCCCGTGGATCGTCCTGGTGCCGTTCGCGGTGTCGGGGGTCATCCATCTCGCGCGGCCGGGAGTGTTCACACCGATCGTGCCGCGGCCGCTGCGTCCCTGGGGTCGCGGCCTCGTCGTCGCATCCGGCGTCGCCGAGCTGGCGTGCGCGGCCGGTCTCGCGGCGCCCGCGCCCCGACGCACCGCGGGGCGGGCAAGCGCCCTGGTGCTCGCCGCCGTCTGGCCCGCCCACATGCAGATGAGCATCGACCTGGGTCGTCGAGCCGCACGCCGCCGCACGCCGCAGGCGTGGGTCGCGTTCGTCGTCTCGCTCGCCCGCCTGCCGCTGCAGGTCACGCTCATCCGCCACGCCCTGCGCGCCCGCTGATGCGGCGCGGAGCCCTCGCGTCAGCGCGGGTGCCTGCTCAGCGCGTCGTAGTGGTCGTCGGCGACCGGCTCGAGCCATTCGTTAGACGTGTCCTCCCCCGGCACGGCGATCGCGATGTGACTGAACCACGAGTCCGCCGCGGCGCCGTGCCAATGCTTCGTCCCGGCGGGGACCTCGACGACCGTGCCCGGTTCGAGGGCGATCGGCTCGGCACCCTCCGCCTGGTACCAGCCCCTCCCGGCGACCGCGAGGAGGATCTGCCCGCCGCCGGAGGTGGCGTTGTGGCGGTGCCAGTTGTTGCGGCATCCGGGCTCGAACGTGACGTTCGTGACGCTCATGCCGAGGCTCGCGAGCGGGGCGAGATAGCTCTGGCCGACGAAGTACTGGGCGAACGCGTCGTTCGTCTCGCCGCGCGGGAACACGCTGTCGAAGGTCATCTCAGCGGCCCTCCCCTTCGGTGATGTCTTTGAGCACGGTCATCGCGGCCATGCCGTTGGGCCAGCCGGTGTAGAACGCGAGCTGCAGGATGGCTTCCTTCAGCTCCTCGAGGCTGACACCGTTCGTGCGCGCGAAATCGAGATGGAATCGGAGCTGGTCGGTCTTGCCCATCGCGGTCAGCGCCGCCACGGTGATGAGGCTACGGTCGCGTTTCGACAGGTCGCCGCGCTCCCACACCTCGTCGAACAGCACCCGGTCGGTGTAATGCACGAGTCCGGGCGCGAAGTCGCCGAACGCGCGCTGCCCCCCGGTCCATCCCCGGTGTTCGTCGGTCATGGTGTCCTCCTTCATCAGACAAACACCACTCAAGCGCCTGCCGAGCGGGAGTGGGAGTCCCTTGCGAGACATGTATCAGCAGGGCATCCCTACACTGTCGACAATATGCATGTATATACTCGCATTTATGGAAACGGACTGCTACTGCACGAGCCTCCGCGTGGCCGCGCGTCGAGCGTCAGCGATCTACGACCGCGCGTTGGCACCCGCCGGCATCAACGTGGCGCAGTGGGGTCTGCTGCGCCGGCTGCCCTTGCCCGGCTCGGAGCCGGTCACGATCCACGAGCTGGCCGAGCGGGCCGAGTTGGAACGGTCGACTGTTGCGCGCAACATCCGCGTGCTCGTGAAGCTCGGTCTCGTGGACATGAGCACCTCTTCGGCTGATCGACGAGCGACCGCGCTCACGCTCTCGCATGAGGCGGTCGCGCTCACCGCGCGAGCGATGCCGCTCTGGGAGCAGGCGCAGGCCGAGATCGAGGAGATGCTCTCCGCCGAGCCCGCCGCTGAGCTGCGCCGACTGGCGCTGTCCCTCTGAGAGGAACCATGGGTCTCACGCGCACCACCTCCGGCGCCGGCCTACCGGCGGGGGTTCCCTTCAGCCTCGCGGTCACCGCGAACGACACCTGCTTCATCAGCGGCATGCCCGCGCTCGGTGACGACGGAAAGTACCGGCCCGGCACCTTCGACGACGAGGTGACACGCGCCTGGGACAACATCATGCGCATTGCGACTGCCGCC
The DNA here is from genome assembly GCA_016807485.1 of Stenotrophomonas maltophilia. Taxonomy (GTDB): domain Bacteria; phylum Actinomycetota; class Actinomycetes; order Actinomycetales; family Microbacteriaceae; genus Microbacterium. The sequence continues at coordinate 2,080 of JACEFY010000213.1, forward strand.
GGGTTCGTGCAGGAGGAGATCGTGTTCGTGCAGTCCGTGCTCGCCGACATCGAAGATTACGCAGCGCTCAACGACTGGTGGCGGCGCCAGTTCCCCGACATCACCACCGCCCCGGCGCGGTTCACGTTCCAAGCGGGGGCACTGCCGTTCGGCTGCAAGATCGAAGTGCAGGCCGTCGCCGCTCGCGGCCACCGCGCAGTCGGAGGTCAGCAGTGACGCGCATCGAGCAGGACCACGGCGACACGGCTCAGCCGCAGCGACCACGGGTCCATCCCGCCTGGTGGGTGGCCGCGGTCGCCTTCATCGCCCTCCTCGCGGCTGCCGGGTTCCGCGCCGCACCCGGAGCGCTCATGGTGCCGCTGAACGAGGAATTCGGCTGGTCGACGAGCGTGATGTCACTCGCGGTGAGCGTGAATCTGCTGCTCTACGGCCTGACCGCCCCGTTCGCCGCGGCGCTCATGGACCGGTTCGGCGTACGGCAGGTCGTCGCAACCGCCCTCATCCTCGTCGCGCTCGGTGCCGGCGGAAGCATCCTCATGACCGCGTCGTGGCAACTGCTCCTCTTCTGGGGACTGCTCATCGGACTCGGGACCGGATCGATGGCGCTCGTGTTCGCGGCGACCATCGCCAATCGCTGGTTCGTGCACCGCCGCGGGCTCGTCATGGGCATCCTCACCGCGGGATCCGCCACCGGCCAGCTCATCTTCTTGCCCCCGGTCGCTGCACTGGCCGAGACCAGCGGATGGCGCTCGGCCTCACTCGTCGTCGCCGCGGCCGCTCTCCTCGCCGTTCCTCTTGTGTGGTTCGTGATGCGCGACCATCCCGCGGATCGCGGTGTGCTCCCGTACGGCGCCGACCCCGACACCTACGTCGCGCCGCCCCCCGCCGCCGGTGGCGCCGCGCGGCGCGCATTCGAGGGACTCGCGTTCGCCGCGAGAACCCGATCGTTCTGGGCGCTCGCGATCGCGTTCGCCATCTGCGGAGCGACCACCAACGGCCTGATCGGCATCCACTTCATCCCGTCCGCCCACGACCACGGCATGGCCACCACGACTGCCGCCGGTCTGCTCGCCGTCGTGGGTGTCTTCGACATCGTGGGCACCGTGGCGTCGGGCTGGCTCACCGACAAGTTCGACCCCCGCAAGCTCCTGATCATCTACTACGTGTTCCGCGGCGTCGGGCTGCTTCTCCTCCCCTGGCTGCTCGCCGAGACGATCCACCCGAGCATTGTGCTGTTCGTCGTGATCTACGGTCTCGACTGGGTCGCCACCGTCCCGCCGACGGCAGCACTCTGTCGTGAGATCTTCGGCGACCGCGGCACCATCGTCTTCGGATGGGTCTTCGCCGCCCACCAGATCGGCGCCGCGGCGGCGGCGCTCGGCGCCGGCATCATCCGAGACACGTTCGGCGAATACACCTACGCCTGGTGGGGAGGCGCCGCCCTCTGCGCCATCGCGGCCGTGCTCTCGCTCGCCGTGCGGCGCGAACGGGCCGTCGTCATCGGCGCACGCTCACCGTCGAGGTGAAGGCCGGTGCGTCTCGGACGGCGGCGATGTCGTCGAACGTGCCGAGCGGAATGATGCCCCGGTAGTAGCCCACCGATCGGTAGTAGAGCACCAGCACGCGGTGCGGCGCGTAGTAGCCGATGGTGCCGGGCTCGGCGCTGCTTCCCTCCGGCATCCCGTCCAGCGCGAGGGGAGCAGGCAGGGTTGCGAGCTTCTCCTGACCGCCGAAGTCGTCGAAGGACAACTCGAGGGGCAGCTGCGCGAGCAGTGAGGTCGTCGCCGCGCTGGGATGCAGCATCCCCCGGATCGACCGGTCGTCGAGCGTGATCGTGAGGGGAATCGCGGAAGTCACAGAATCTCCAACCGCAGGGTCTCCACGTCAGCGTCCGACGAGAGACTGGTGATGTGCGTTGTAGCGCGCCCCCGCGACACCGATGCGACGCGCGAGGGAGTCGAGCTCGTTCAGGTCGTCCGCGGACAGCGTCACGGTCGCGGCGGCGGCGTTCTCTGCGAGCCGCGCCGTGCGACGGGTTCCCGGGATGGGACTGATCGCCGGATCCTGAGCCAGCAGCCACGCCAGCGCGATTTGCCCGGGCGTGGCTCCGCGGTCGCGCGCGAGTGCGGTGACGAACGCGACGAGCGCGCCGTTGGCCCTGCGGTTCTCGGCTTCGAATCGGGGGATGGTGCCGCGGATGTCGCCCGGAGCGAAGCTCGTCGTCTCATCGACGGTCCCGGTGAGAAACCCCTTGCCCAACGGGCTGAACGGGACGAAGCCGATGCCCAGTTCACGCAGGGCGGGAAGGACCTCGGGCTCGGGGTCGCGGGTCCACAGCGAGTACTCACTCTGCACCGCGGTCACCGGGAAGGTCGCGTGTGCCCGCCGGATCGTCGCCCCCGACGCCTCGGACAGGCCGAAGTGGCGCACCTTTCCTTCGCGGACGAGCTCGCCGACGGCGCCGGCGACATCCTCGATGGG
>JACEFY010000214.1 GCA_016807485.1 Stenotrophomonas maltophilia
CGCGCGCGCCGGGGGGCCGGCGGGTTCGCGGACCGGTTCGTCGCCGTCGCCGGCCATCGTGAGCGCGGTGACACTCCACCAGAGCATGCCCGCCAGCATGCCGGCGAGGACCCAGACGACCGGCGACAGCCCGAACCCGAGAAGGAGCGCGACCACGGACGCCGCGCCGCCGGCGGCGGCCCCCACGATGGCGGTGCGCAGGAGCGCCCGCACTCCGGCGGACGTCACCTGCGGCCTCCCTCGCCGGCCGCGGGCGCGCGCAGCGCCGCCTCCAGCAGCGCGAGCGCCGACCGCGCGTCGTCGACGGCCGCCGCGGGGAGGCGCTCCGCCGAGAACAGGGCGCGCCCGTACAGCTCCGCCAGTCGCACGGCGGGAGGTTCGGGCGCGTCGGATGCCGCCAGCATCCCGAGCACGTACTCGGTCGCCGTCTGGCTCTCGCCACGGGGGAGGCCCGCCTCCGCGCCGACGGCCTCCAGCGCCTCCCAGCACCGGATCACGGCCCGGTTCGCGTCGGCATCCAGCTCGATCTGCTCGCGCGTGCGGCGGAGCACCGCGTGGAGCGCCTCCGGGTCGACCGTGGCGACGACCTCGATCGGGCCGATCGGCGCGACGTCGGCCCGCGCCGCGAGTCGCTGCGCGACCCGCACGGCCAGGAGGACGACAGCGATCACCGCGACCACCACGACGACGATGCCGAGCACGCTCAGCACGTTGCCGATGACGGTGGTGTCAGCCGTCGCGGCTTCGGCACCCGGGAGCGGGCCCATCGACGGCAGCGGTTCGGGTGGCGGCGGCGTCGCGGTGCTCTCACGCGGCGGCGCCCCCGTCGGCACCGCCGTGATCAGCGCCGGCGGGTGGAGGGCGCTCGCGACGGCGAGCAGCACGCACAGCGCACCGCCGACGAGACCGGTCAGAAGCAGCGGTCGTACGCGCATGCGGCTGGCCCCGGCCTCACGCGTCGATGTCGTCGATGCCGGGAGTCCACGCCGCGCCGGGCTTGCCCCAGCCGCGCTTGCGGGCGAGCTTCTGCACGGTCTTCCAGTCGCTGTCGTCGAGCCGGTCGAGATACAGGATGCCGTCGAGGTGATCGAACTCGTGCTGCATGATCCGCGCACGCCACCCATCCACCTCAATGCGCACCGGATTGCCGTCGAGGTCGGTACCGGTCACGAGAACTTCATCGGAGCGGCGCAACGCAAACCGCTCGCCGGGGAAAGACAAGCATCCTTCCGATTCTTCATCGGGATCGGGAGCCCCCGGCTCGAGAGGCCGCATCCACAGTTCGGGGTTGATGACCACGCCACGCCACGGAACACCGTCGTCGTCCGCGTAGGTGTAGGTGAAAATCCGCAGCGATACGCCGACCTGGGGGGCCGCCAGGCCCACACCGGGGGCGGCATCCATCGTGTCGAACATGTCGGCGACGAGCTCGCGCACCTCGTCGGTGATTGCCTCGACGGGCGCAGCGGGCGAGTGCAGGGCGGGGTCGCCCATGATGCGAATCGGAAGAACGGCCACGTCCTGAGCCTACCGATCGGTTCCGGCGGTTAGTGTCGAGGGATGATGGATGCCGCCTCGACCATCGGAGACGTCACCGACCAGCTGGTCGGCGTGTTCGACGATCCGAAAATCCTCATCGGCATTCCGCTGGCCCTGCTCGGCGCCGTCTTCATGTCGTTCGGTGCGCAGTACCAGCACCGCGGCGTGCAGAAGGTCGAGCGTCTCACGCAGGTGAACGGAGGCGCCGGACTCACCGGCGCCCAGCTGGTCAATCTGCTGCGCCGGCCGTCGTGGGTGGCCGGTACCGGGATGCTGGGCCTCGCGATCGTCTGCCAGCTCGCCGCCCTGTCGTTCGCCCCACTCATCCTGGTGCAGCCGCTCGGGGCGATCTCGCTCGTGATCACGACGCTCCTGAATGCGCGGATCAGCGGCCACAAGCCGACGAGGCGCTCCATCACGGCGATCGCCCTGTGTGTGGCCGGCATCTTCCTTTTCGTCACGATCGCAGCGGTCTACGCGACCGAGACGCCGGTGAGCGACAGCCAGCTGGTGACGGTGCTCCTCATCCTGGCGGCCGTCGTGGTCGTCCTCGGCGGGCTGTGGGTGTGGCTGCGCCGCCGCGCGAACGCCCTCTTCTACATCGTCGGCGCGGGAGTCATCTACGGGTTCGTCGCGACGCTGGCGAAGGTCGTGATCAGCCGCATCCAGTCGGGTGACTTCGAATGGCTCACGGTCGTGTGCGTCATCGCCCTCATCGCCGGCACGGCGGTGGGCGCCTACTTCGTGCAGACCGCCTATGCCTCGGGCCCGCCCGACCTTGTCATCGCCGGGCTCACGGTGATCGACCCGATCGTCGCGATCATCATCGGCCTGGCCGTGCTGCAGGAGGCTGCGACGGCGCCGTGGGGCGCGTTCGTCGGCTTCGCGGTCGCGGGCGCGCTCGCGATCGTCGGGGTGTTCCAGCTCGCGCGCTATCACCCGCAGATCGTCAGCGACAGCCAGGAGATCCCGATCGCGCGGGGGAGCGACTCCGCTCCCAGCACCGGATCGATCCGCATCACCGAGGCGGTCTCGAAGGTCTGGCCCGACCCGCCGACGCGTGATCGCGAGCCGCGTCCGCCCCGGTAAAGTCGACTCCGACAGTCGTACCCCAGGGGGCGGTGGCCAAGCTGGTCAAGGCAGCGGGCTCATAACCCGACGATCGTGGGTTCAAGTCCCACCCGCCCTACAGGATCGCGCTGCTGGTCACTCCTGACCGCGTTGCGCGAGAAGTCGGCGCAAGCCCTCGCCGATGTGTGCCGAGTCCGCGGTGACAAGCGCGCCGTCGCGCACCACGGCTGCGCCGGCCACGAACACGTCACGGGGGCGGCGCCCGGGCGAGGCCCACAGCAATCCCGCAACGGGGTCGGCCACGCCCGCGTCGTCGACGCCGGAGACATCCCAGATGCACACATCAGCGGCAGCACCGGGGCGCAGCTGTCCGAGTTCGCTCCGCCCGAGGCCCCGGGCAGATTCTTCCGTCGCCATCGCGAGCACCGAGCGCGCCGACAGAGCGGGGCCGATGAGGCCCGACACCTGCATCGCCAGGCGCGCGTCTGCCCACAAATGCCCGGCATCGTTGGAGCCGCCCCCACTCGTGCCGAGCCCGACAGCGATGCCCGCGGCCTGCAGATCGGCGACGGGCGCGACTCCCCAGCCCATCGGCACATCGCAGCCGGGCGCGTGCGTTGCCGAGGCGCCGCGCGCCGCAATCCGTGCGATCTCGTCTGCAGTGACCCCGCATAGATGGGCGAGTGTGACGTCGGGGGCAAGCCAGCCCCATTCGTCGAGCAGGTCCAAGGGGCGGCGGCCGAAGCGCTCTTGGGCGACCGCGACATCCACCTGTTCGTTGGCTTGAGTGCGGCGCCGCAGGCCGTGCCGCGCGGCAACCTCGCCGAGCAGAGCGAACGTCTCGGGCGGATCGGAATGCACACCGGCAGGGCCAACAGCCAGCTGCAGCATCCCGCCACGGGTCACGCCGCTGACATCCGAATCAGACAACCACGTGGCCGCGATCGCCTCGGCGCTGGCCGCCGCTTCCTGCGGATCGTCGCGCGCGGCACCTCGCACAAACACCAGGCGCCCGCCGAGCTCTTCCGCGGCATCTGCCGTCGCCGTCGCGAGCGCGAGGCTGTCGGCTCCAGCCGGCCACGTGAGGTGATGATCGGCGACGGTCGTCACGCCCGCGAGCAGGCCCTCGGCAACGCCGACGGATGCCGCGGCCCGCGCGAGCTCGGCGTCGACCCCGACGCGTGAATATGCCGCGGCCATGGTCGGCAGCCACGTCGCCATGGGAACGCTCCGCGTGCCGGGGAGTGTCCGGAACGCGCTTTGCAGCAAGTGATGGTGCGCGTTGATCAGCCCCGGGGTGATGACGCAGCCGGTGGCGTCGATCTCGATCTCGTCGCCGCGTGCGTGCTCGTGGACAACTCCGTCGCGAATGATCAGCTCGGCGCCAGCTGCGAGCTCAACACCCCCGCCGATCACAACGGCGACGGCACCCGTGAAGCGATAGCCGGTCGTGTTCACAGTTCCTCCTTCAGGCGGTGCGCGATCTCGGCGAGACTGCGCGCATGCTCGGTCTCACGCCCGGGAGCCGCGCCGCCGGACAGATCGACCCCGACGACGCCCTCGATCTGCAGCATGGCCCGGGAAAGTGCGACGGCGGCGGCGATCCCTGCTTCGCGCGGATCCGCCGCGCTGAGAATGTTCTCGAGGTAGCCGGGTGGCAGCACGAGCGTCGTGAAGGTGCGGAGCAGCTGCGCAGACCCCTCGTCGAGCACAACCGGAACGCACGGGATGAACCCGGCGGTGCTCCCCAGCATCCTCGCCTGTGCAATGAAGCGCGCCACCGGTTCGGCGCCGCCGCAGTGATTGACGAAGCACAGCTCCGCGCCCGCCTTCTCCTTCTCGAGAAGACGCGCAGCTCGCCGATCGACCGGCGGAGTGTGGGGCGATTCCGCAACAGAGACGAGGTGGCCCGCGGCGCGGGCCAGTGCGGTCAGCTCGGTCGCGTCGAG
>JACEFY010000215.1 GCA_016807485.1 Stenotrophomonas maltophilia
GCGCGGCGCGCACGGCGCGGGCCATCGCGACGGCCCCGGGTGAGTCGCCGTGGAGACACAGCGAGACGGCGTCGACGGCGACCGGTCCGCCGTCCGTCGCGACGACCGTGCCGTCGGCGACGAACCGGAGGGCACGCTCGGCGACGGCGTCGGGATCGTGCAGCAGTGCCCCCGCGCGGTCGCGCGGCACGAGCGAGCCGTCGGGCAGGTACCCGCGGTCGAGAAAGGCCTCGCCGCGGAACGGGAGCCCGGCATCCGCCGCCGCCCGCGCGATCTCCCCGGTCATCCCCAGGAGCGGGAGGGCGCGGCCGAGCTCGGCGGAGAGATCGGCGGTCGCGGCGGCGACGGCGCGGGCCTCCGCTCTGTCGCCGCGGATCGCGTGGTAGAGCGCGCCATGCGGCTTGATGTAGCGGATGTCGGCGCCGGCGGCGTGCAGCGCGCGCAACTGGGCGCGCACCGCGCGCCGCAGCTCGTCCGCCGGCATCCGCAGCCGGGTGCGGCCGAACCCCGCACGGTCGGGGTAGGCCGGATGCGCGCCGACGGCGACACCGTGGCGGGCGGCGAGCACGGCGGCATCCCGCATCGACGCCTCGTCGCCCGCGTGCCCGCCGCACGCGACCGAGGCGCTCGAGACGACGGTGAACATCGCGGCGTCGTCAGCGGTGGGCACGCCGTCGACCGTCTCGCCGAGATCGGCGTTCAGGTCGATGACGGGCCGCGGCACGGGCATGGTGCCACGCTACCCGCGCACGACGCAGGCAGGATGAGGCCGCGGGGGCGGATCGGGCTCGGAGACGGCGGTTCTGCCTGAATTGTGCGCACGACTACCGTGGGGGCATGGCCAGAGCGCACGTCGAAGAGTCCGGCGCGTCGGCGCGTCTGTCCGACGGGACGCTCGCGCGCGTGGTCCCGAGCCGGTTCGCCGGCGGGTTCGAGCTCGACGTCGACGGCACGCCGCCGTCGCACGTCGACCTCGACGACCCGACCCATCTGCACTTCGAGTACGTCGCCCGGATGGGCGCCGTCGTCGACCTGCTGCGGATGCCGGGGCAGCCCCTCACCGCGATCCACCTCGGCGGCGGCGCGCTCACCCTCCCCCGCTACGTCGAGCAGACGCGGCCGGGCTCGCGCCAGCAGGTGATCGAGCTCGAGCAACCGCTCGTGGACCTCGTGCGCGCCCAGCTGCCGCTGCCGCGCGGCGCGCAGATCCGCGTGCGCATCGGCGATGCCCGCGACGTCGCCGGGCGTCTGCCGGCGGGTCTCCAGGGGGCCGCCGACCTCGTCGTCTCCGACGTCTTCGCGGGCGCGCAGACGCCCGCGCACCTGACGACCGTCGAGTACTTCCGCACGCTCGCCGCCCTCCTGACCCCGGAGGGCGTGCTGCTGGTCAACGTCGCCGACGGGGCGGGCCTCGCCTTCGCCCGCCGACAGGTCGCCACGGTGCGCGCCGTGCTCCCCGAAGTGATCGTCCTGGCCGAGGTGCAGACGCTCAAAGGCCGCCGCTTCGGCAATCTCGTCATCGCCGCCTCGACCGCGCCGTTGCCGACCGCGTGGCTGCCGCGCCTCATGGCGGCGGGCCCGCACCCCGCGAAAGTCGCGCAGGGGCACGAGCTCGACGAGTTCGTGCGGGGGGCGCTGCCGGCCACCGATGCCGATGCGACCCCGTCGCCGAAGCCGGCGGCCTCCGTCTTCGAGCGCTGAGTCGACACACTCGGCGTGCCCTCAGGAGATCGCGCACGGGCCGGGGGACACTGGACGGACGCGTCGGGAGGAGCAGTCTGTGAGCTACATCAAGGGATACGACCCGGAGACGTTGCGCGAGCTCGTCGACGTGCGCCAGTGCGCGGAGCGGCTCGACGAGCTGGGCGACCAGCGCAGCCTCGCCGCGCTCCTCGAGCGGGTGTGGCTGCTGAAGGTGCTGGGACGACTCGACGATGCGCTCGTGATCTCGGAGCAGTCGGTGCGCGTGGCCCGCATGGGCGGCACGCGCAAAGACCTGTTGCGCGCCCGCATCCTGCACGCCTCCGTGCTGCAATTCCGCGGCGCGTACGCCGCCGCACTCCAGGAGCTCACGACGTGCGCCGAAGAGGCCGAGGGCCAGGGCTGGTCGGCGCTGGCGGCGTTCGCGTATCAGCACCGCGGCAAGGTGAGCTACGACGCCGGCGATTTCACCGATGCCCGCAGCGACTTCAAGAAGGCTCTCTTCCTGCGCCAGGATGCCGGGGCCCCCGAAGACCAGCTCGCCTCGACGCTCCTGGCCATCGAGGCGACCGAGCATCGCCGCGCCGGAGCGTCGGTCGCGAGCTGAGCGTCGGTCGCGAGCTGAGTGTCGTACATCTGTTCTAGTATCCCGGCATGACCGAACACCCGCATCATGTCTGACCTGCTGTCCGTCCGCCGCGAGGCGGAGGCGCTCATCGCAGCGCACCTCGACCCGTCGTGGACCTTCGCGTTCGACAACGCGAAGCGCCGCGCGGGCGCCTGCGACTACACCCGCAAGCGCCTCACCGTGTCGCGCTATCTGTCGGCGCGCTATGACGATGAGACCAACCGGCAGACGCTCCTCCACGAGGTCGCGCACGCGCTGGCGGGCGCTCGCGCCGGGCACGGCGCCGCATGGAAGCGCATCGCCCGTTCGCTCGGCTACACCGGCGGCACGACGCACCACGGCGAGACCGCGAGCGAGCTCGCTCCGTGGGTCGGCGTGTGTCCGGCCGGGCACACCGCGTATCGCCACCGGAAGGCGACCCGGCCCACGTCGTGCGCCCGATGCTCGCGCTCGTTCGACGAGCGGTTCCTGTTCGTGTGGACGCGCCGCGAGATCTCCTCCGCGACCCGGCTCGCCGCGATGACGCCGCGGTAGCGGCGGGTCAGAAGGCGTCGAACACGCCATCCCGGAGCACCGGGACGGCGGAGACGTCGTCGAGGACGGATGCCGCGAGCACCTCATCGCGACGTCCGAGGTCGATGAGCTCCTGCCCCGATCCGCTCGCGGTCAGCAGGTGACGCAGCGCCGGGCGGAGACCGCGGAACGCCTCGCCGGCGGCGGCGGCCTCGGGCGACGTGTGGTCGATCCCGAGCGTACCGAGGGCGTCGATGACGGCGCCCGCGCCGAGCTGATCCTCGACGGCGAAGCGCACGCGCCCGTCGGATCCGTCCCTCTCGCCGGCGGCGATCACGGCGACCGAGGTCCGAGCGCCCCGATCGAGCTGGTGCCGGAGCACGGCCTGCGCGACTGCGGCCGCGTTGCGGACGCATCCGAGGAGCACGAGCGCCTCACCGGCCCGGCCGGCGACGACCGCGCCGTTGCGTGAGACGGCGAGCGCCGCGGCGTCGAGGGGAACGGATTCGCCGACGGCGACCCGGGCGGCGACCGTGGTCGAGAAACGGAGCACGTCCACCACCACCACGACGTCTGCCGGCGCCACCCGCTCGAGGCCCTCGATGCCCCACTCGAAGCGGACCTGATAGCGCGACTGGTCGAAGGGCGAGCTCATGCTTCCAGGCTAGAGGTCACCGCGGGCGTCGATCACGGGCGCGAGAGCCAGCACGAGACCGAGCACGTTGCGCGCCCCGCGCTGCAGCTCGCCGATCGTCAGACCGTCCGGGCGTGCGAGTGAGCGGGCGATCGAGTCGTCCGCATAGTCCTGAGGACCGGCATCCGTCTTCACGCCGCCCGGCATGAGCACGTCGACCTGCGCCCGCACACGGTAGGCGCTGTTCTCGAGCGCGGGGAAGGCGGGATCGGTCGCCTCCTCCATCCACCAGTCGGTCATGACGCAGCCGGTGTAGCCCCACTCGCCGCGCAGGATCGTCGTGACGAGGTCGTGATGGTAGTGCGCCCAGACGCCGTTGATCTGGTTGTACGAGGTCATGATCGCGAGCGGCTGCGCTTCGCGCACGCAGATCTCGAACCCGCGCAGGTAGATCTCGCGGAGGGCCCGCTCCGACACCCGGGAATCGTTGCGGGTGCGATTGGTCTCCTGGTTGTTGGCCGCGAAGTGCTTGGGGCAGGCGGCGACCCCCTGCGACTGGATGCCCTGGACGACCGCCGCGGCCGTCCGGCCGGTGATCAGCGGGTCTTCCGAGAAGTACTCGAAGTTGCGCCCGCACAGCGGATCGCGGTGGATGTTCATGCCGGGGCTCAGGAGCACGTCCGAGCCCTTGCGGATCATCTCCTGCGCGTGGAGCGCGGTGAGCTCGCGCACGAGGGCCGGGTTCCAGCCCGACGCGAGCGCCGTGCCGGACGGGAGGAGCGATGCGTAGGCCGACAGGCGGATGCCGCTCGGTCCGTCGGTGGTCGTCACGGGGCGCACGCCCTTCGCGCGGAGCGACGCCGAGACACCGCCGAGTACGCCCGCGTTGCCGGCAGCGCCGAGCGGCGAGTGCATCGTGATGTCGCCGCGGGCGATGTCGGCGAGCTCGGTCGGCGTGAGCTGCGCGACGAAGGCGTCGAGCGCGGCGGCGCCGGCCGCGACGTCGTCGAGGGTCAGCGGCGCGTCGGTCGTGGAGACGTGCGCCGCCGGGAGCTGCCCGATGATGCGGGCGCGGAGGTC
>JACEFY010000216.1 GCA_016807485.1 Stenotrophomonas maltophilia
CGGCTCGGCGGGCTGGCGTTCGATCCGGTGCTGGCCGGCTGGCTCCTGCGTCCGAGCTTCCCCGACAAGGGGCTGGCCGATCTCGTCGACCGCCATCTCGATGAGAAGCTCCCCGAAGCCGATCCCACCCAGCTCGTCCCCGAGACCGACGGCGCCACCGTCGGACAGCTCTCCTGGTACACGCTGCGGGTCACCACAGCCGTCCGCGCCGAGCTGCCCGCCTCCGTGGTGGCCGTCCTCGAAGACATCGAGCTGCCCACGCTCGACGCACTGGCCGACATGGAGCTCGCCGGTGTCGCCGTCTCGCACGAGAAGCTGTCGGGCTTCTCGGCCGAGCTCGCGGCCCGCGCCGACCTCGTCGCCCAGCAGGCGTACGCCGAGATCGGTCGCGAGGTCAACCTCGGCTCGCCGAAGCAGCTGCAGGAGGTGCTCTTCGAGCAGCTCGAGCTGCCGAAGACCCGCAAGACCAAGACCGGCTACTCGACGGATGCCGCCGTCCTCGCCGACCTGCAGGATTCGCACCCGCATCCGTTCCTCGATCTGCTGCTCCAGCACCGCGAGGCGACGAAGCTGCGGCAGATCATCGAGTCGCTCGACGCCGCGATCGGCGCGGACGCGCGCGTGCACACGACATATGTCCAGACCGGCAGCCAGACGGGCCGGCTCTCCAGCACCGACCCGAACCTGCAGAACATCCCCATCCGCAACGAGGAATCCCGCCGCATCCGCGCGGCCTTCGAAGTGGGATCGGGCTACGAGACGCTGCTGACGGCGGACTACTCCCAGATCGAGATGCGCATCATGGCGCACCTCTCCGGCGATGCGGGGCTCGTCGAGGCGTTCAACTCCGGCGAAGACCTGCACCGCTTCGTCGGCGCGCGGGTGTTCGGCGTCGAACCCGCCGACGTGACGCCCGCGATGCGCACGAAGGTCAAGGCGATGTCGTACGGCCTCGTCTACGGGCTGAGCGCCTTCGGACTCTCCAAGCAGCTGCGCATCGAGCAGTCCGAGGCGAAGCTGCTCATGACGGAGTACTTCGCCCGCTTCGGCGCCGTACGCGACTACCTCCGCTCCTCGGTGGAGCAGGCCCGCATCGACGGCTACACGGAGACGATCTCGGGTCGCCGCCGACCGTTCCCCGATCTGGCGAGCCCCAACCGGGTGCTCCGCGAGAACGCCGAGCGCGCGGCCCTGAACGCTCCCATCCAGGGGAGCGCAGCGGACATCATGAAGATCGCCCTGTTCCGCATCCACGAAGAGCTGCGCGCCCGCGAGATGGCCTCCCGCGTGCTCCTGCAGATCCACGACGAGCTCGTCGTGGAGGTCGCACCGGGGGAGTGGGATGACGTCGAGAAGCTCGTCCACGACCGGATGGGCGACGCGGCCGACCTGACCGTGCCGCTCGACGTACAGATCGGCCGTGGCGCGAACTGGGACGTCGCGGGCCACTGACGCCCACCACACCCCGCGGGCCCGCGAGTCGTAGGCTCGTAGGCATGACAGACGTACAGCGCACCCCCACGCCGATCGATCGGATCGCCGATGCCTGGGTCGACACCGCGGCGGAGTTCTCGCCCGGCCTGGCCACCTACATCGGCCGGTTCGAGTACAACGACCGACTCGACGACCTCTCGCCCGCCAGCACCGAGCGGCGGATCGCCGCGACCCGCGAGACGCTCGCCTCGCTCCGTGCCGCGGAGCCGGTCGATGACATCGACGTCATCACGAAAGCCGACCTCTCCTCTGATCTCGAGCTCGACATCGCGCTCCACGACGCCGGCGCGCACCTGCGCGACGTGAACGTGATCGCCTCGCCCGCGCAGGACATCCGCAGCGTCTTCGACCTCATGCCCACCGAGACCGTCGAGGATTGGTCGGTCGTCGCCGCACGCTTGAAAGCCGTTCCGGATGCGCTCCGCGGCTACACCGAGACGCTGCGGGCAGGCATCTCCTCCGGCGTGGTCCCGGCGCGACGCCAGGTCACCGAGGTCATCACCCAGATCGCGCGGTACACCGCCGACAACGGCTTCTTCGCCGAGTTCGCCGGCGACGCCGCGCCGACCGAGGGCGGCCTGCCGGCATCCCTCGCCCGCGATCTCACCGACAACGCCAACGCGGCCCGCGTCGCCTACGACGAGCTCGCCGCCTTCTTCCACAGCGAGCTGGCCCCCGCCGCCACCGAGAAGGATGCCGTCGGGCGCGAACTCTATGCCCTCCATTCCCAACGGTTCCTCGGCGCGACGATCGACCTCGACGAGACCTACGAGTGGGGCATCGAGGAACTCGCGCGCATGGTCGCCGAGCAGGAGTCGATCGCGAACGAGATCCTCGCCGGCGCGAGCGTCGAGGAGGCGGTCGCCCACCTCGAAGCCGACGAGAGCCGCAAGCTGCGCGGCACGCAGGCGCTGCAGGAATGGATGCAGGCTACCAGCGACCGTGCGGTCGCCGAGCTCGGCAAGACCCATTTCGACATCCCGGAGCCGATCCGGACGCTCGAGTGCATGATCGCCCCGACGAACGAGGGCGGCATCTACTACACCGGACCGACCGACGACTTCTCCCGGCCCGGGCGGATGTGGTGGTCGGTGCCGGAGGGCGTCGACTCGTTCGACACGTGGCGCGAGCTCACGACCGTGTACCACGAGGGTGTTCCCGGCCATCACCTGCAGATCGCGCAGGCGGTCTACAACCGGGCGGAGCTCAACTCGTGGCGCCGCCTGCTCGCCGGCTCGAGCGGCCACGCCGAAGGATGGGCGCTCTACGCAGAGCGGCTCATGGAGCAGTTGGGCTACCTCGACGATCCGGCCGACCGCCTCGGCATGCTCGACGGCCAGCGCATGCGGGCCGCCCGCGTGGTGCTCGACATCGGTGTGCACCTGGAGAAGCCGCGGCTCGACGGCGACGGCGTCTGGGATGCGGAGTACGCCCTCGCGTTCATGCGTCGGAATGTGAACATGTCCGACGAGTTCATTCAGTTCGAAGTCAACCGTTACCTCGGCTGGCCGGGTCAGGCGCCGTCGTACAAGGTCGGCCAGCGCATCTGGGAGCAGATCCGCGACGAGGCCGCCGAGCGCGCGGGAGCGGGCTTCGACATCAAGACGTTCCACAAGAAGGCCCTGTCGGTGGGCGGCGTCGGGCTCGACACGCTCCGCCTCGCCTTCGCGCACTCCTGACCGAGCGGGAATAGCATCACCGGCCGTCCGTTATATTCACCTGGATAGAAAGGGCGGCCGGTGACTTCTTCGCTGCAGCTGGGACTCGACACCTTCGGTGACATCACGATCGACGAGGAGGGGCAGCGCGTCAGTGATGCGCGCGCCATCCGCGACACGGTCGATCAGGCGGTGCTGGCCGATCAGGTCGGTCTGCACTTCTTCGGCGTGGGGGAGCACCACCGCCATGAGTTCGCGATCTCGAGCCCCGAGATCGTGCTGGCCGCCGCGGCGGCGCGCACGGAGAAGATCCACCTCGGCACGGCGGTGACCGTGCTGTCCAGCGACGACCCGGTGCGCGTCTACGAACGCTTCGCGACCCTGGATGCCGTCTCCCACGGCCGGGCGGAGGTGATTCTCGGGCGCGGATCGTTCACCGAGTCGTTCCCGCTCTTCGGCTACGACCTCGCCGACTACGAAGTGCTCTTCGAGGAGAAGCTCGGCCTGTTCTCGCGGCTCCTCGAGGAGAAGCCGGTGACCTGGCAGGGCACGACCCGCGCCGGTCTCGAGGGCGCCGACGTCTTCCCGAAGACCGAGAACGGCATCACGGCGTGGGTGGGGGTGGGCGGCTCACCCGAGTCGGTGGTCCGCACCGCCCGCTACGGGTACGGTCTGCTGCTCGCCATCATCGGCGGGTCGCCCGCCCGATTCCGACCCTACGTCGACCTGTTCCATCGCTCGGTCGAGCAGTTCGATCGCGCGCCGTTGCCTATCGGCATCCACTCGCCGGGGCACATCGCCGACACGGACGAACAGGCCTGGGAAGAGCTCTACCCGGCCATGGAGGCCAACCGCAACGCGATCGGGGCCGAGCGGGGCTGGCCGCCCTACAGCCGCCTGCAGTTCCAGCACGACGTCGGACCCGAAGGGGCGATCTACGCCGGGTCGGCCGAGACCGTGGCCCGCAAGATCGCCGCGACCGTCTCGGTGCTCGGCGCCGACCGCTTCGACCTCAAGTACTCGAACGGCACCCTCTCGCACGCCAAGATGATGCATTCGATCGAACTCTACGGCTCGCGCGTTGCGCCCCTTGTGGGTGACATGCTGGCGGCACGATAGCCAGATCCGCCGCAGGTGGTCGCGGCATCCGTAGCATGCACTCATGACGGATACCGCTGAGGCCTCGGTCGCCGGGCGCCTGGACGCCCTGCCCTTCACCCGCGCGCACCTGAAGGTGCTCACCGGGTCGGGGCTGGGCTGGGCACTGGACGCGATGGACGTGGGACTCGTGTCGTTCATCCTCGCGGCGCTGATCGTCGACTGGTCGCTCACGGGAGAACAGGCGTCGTGGATCGCCTCGGCGGGCTTCGTGGGCATGGCGAT
>JACEFY010000217.1 GCA_016807485.1 Stenotrophomonas maltophilia
CCGCTACTCCGCCGCGTCCGCGGCCTGACGACAGGATCGAACACACCATGACCCGCACGCCCCGCAAGCAGATCATCCTCGCCGCGTACGTCGGCGGCGTCAACGAGCACACGGCCTGGGAGCATCCGGATGCCGGCAGCCAGATCGAGTTCTCCACCTTCCGCCATGTCGCCCAGACGGCCGAGCGCGGCCGCTTCGACTACTTCTTCCTCGCCGAGGGGCTCGCGCTGCGCGCTCGGAACGGCCGGATCTTCGACCACGACATCGCCGGACGCCCCGACACGCTCGCCGTGCTCGCGGCACTCGCGGCCGTCACCGACCACATCGGACTGGTCGGCACGCTCAACTCCACCTTCAACGAGCCGTACGAGCTCGCGCGGCAGATCGCCAGCCTCGACCACCTCTCCGGCGGCCGCGCCGGGTGGAACGTCGTGACCTCGTTCGATGCGTTCACGGGCGCGAACTTCCGCCGCGGCGCGTTCCTCCCGCCGTCCGACCGCTATGTCCGCGCCGAAGAGACCGTCGCCACCGTGCGCGAGCTCTGGGATTCGTGGGCGGCCGACGCGATCGTCGCCGACAAGGACAGCGGCGTCTTCCTCCGCGAGCAGGATGCCGGCCGGTTCGCCCACCACGGCACGCAGTTCGACATCCAGGGGCGTTTCACGGTGCCCCGGAGCCCGCAGGGTCGCCCGGTCGTCGTGCAGGCCGGGGTCTCGCCGCAGGGCCGCGACTTCGCCGCCGCGACGGCGGACGCGATCTTCTCGCCCTACTCGTCGCTGGCCGACGGCCAGGCGTTCTCCGCCGACATCCGTGCGCGCGCCGAGAAGTACGGCCGCAACCCCGACCACATCAAGATCCTGCCGTCCGCCGGGTTCGTGCTGGGGGACACGCTGGCCGAGGCGGAGGAGAAGGCGCGGCACATCAAGGAGCAGCAGCTCAGCGACCGCACCATCCAGGTCACGTTCGAACAGGTGTGGAACCGCGACCTGTCGGCGTACGACCTCGACGGACCGGTGCCCGAGATCGACCCCGACCCGCAGGCGCCGGCATTCATCCAGGGGCGCGCGTTCATCTTCCAGGACCGGTTCGAGACCGTGCGCGCGTGGCGCGAGCTCGCCGAGCAGCGCGGCCTCACCCTGCGCGGGCTCGCCCACGAAGTATCGCGCGATGCCGGGTACATCGGCACTCCCGAGCAGGTGGCCGATCAGCTCGATGACTTCGTGCAGCAGGGCGGCGCCGACGGTGTCGTCCTCGGGTCGCACGTGGTGCCGTCGGGTCTGGACGAGTTCGTCGATCGCGTCGTGCCGCTCCTGCAGGAGCGTGGGTCGTTGCGTACCGATTACACCGGCTCGACGCTGCGCGAGAACCTCGGCCTGCCGATCCCGGCCGGCATCGACGCGCTCGCGGGGGCCGCGCGCGGCTGACCGCGAGCGGAGGATGGCAGACGCGGCGGTCGCGGCGGTCGCGTATTACCCGTCATGTCTACCGGGCCCGCGGACGAGCACGCGGGCCGACGATACTGTCGGAGTGACGTCTCACCGTGCCCACTGCTCTCCTCGCCCCGCTCCCGTGTTGATCGCGTGGGGTGTTCAAGACGGGAGTGCGGTGGGTGGCGCGACGCACGACGCCACGTCGTCGGCCGGGGCGTCCGAATGAGCGACGAGCGCATCGACGTCGCCGTCGTCGGCGGCGGCGCGATGGGCGCGGCATCCGCGTGGCACCTCGCCCGCGCAGGACGCGCGGTCACGGTGTTCGAGCAGTTCGAACCCGGCCACCGGCGGGGCGCATCGCACGGGGCATCGCGCAACTTCAACGTCGCCTACACCGAGCCGGACTACCTCGCCTGGCTGCGCGAAGCCCAGAACCTCTGGGCCGAACTCGAAGCCGAGTCGGCGACGACATTGCTCACGCGCACCGGGATCGTCAATCACGGGCCGGGCCGCGACTACGTCCGCGCCGCGGAGGCGATCTCCGCCGGAGGGTTCGGCGCAGAGGTCATCGACGCCCGCGCGGCTGCCGCCCGCTGGCCCGGGTTCCGGTTCGAGACCCCCGTCCTGTACACCCCGGATGCCGGCCGACTCCACGCCGACGCGGCCGTCGCGGCGCTGCTGTCGACCGCTGCCGCACGCGGGGCCGATGTCGCACACGACAGTGCGGTGCGCAGGATCGAGGTGCTCGGCGATCACAACGTGCGGCTCACGGTCGACACGGGCGACGGGACGCGCACGGTGCGTGCCCGCCGGGCGATCGTGACGGCGGGCGCCTGGACCGAGAAGCTGCTCGGGGCGGCCCCGGGTGTGACTCTCCCGACTCTGCGGGTCACGCAGGAGCAGCCGGCGCATTTCGTCCCACGCGACGCCGACGCGCCGTGGCCCGGCTTCAACCACGCACCGGATGCCGGCGACCCCGCGACCGCGTGGTTCCCCACCGCGGTGTACGGCATGCTGACGCCCGGCGAGGGAGTGAAGGCCGGCTGGCACGCAGCCGGCCCCGTCGTCGATCCCGACCGGCGGAGCTTCCAGCCCGACCCGCAGCTCACGGCCGCGATCGTCCGCTACGCGCGCGACTGGCTCCCGGGCGTCGACAGCACACGCTTCACCGAGGTCACCTGCACGTACACGTCGACCCCCGACAGCCGATTCACGCTCGAGCGCTTCGGCCCGATCGTCGTGGGCGCAGGCTTCTCCGGGCACGGCTTCAAGTTCACGCCCGTGGTGGGACGGATCCTCGCCGGCCTCGCCGGGTGAGTCAGGCCGGTCGGGCTTCGTCGGGCCAGGACCTGCCCGGGGCCGGCCGCTCCGCGGAGATCGTGGGGTGCGCAGCCCCCGTAGCCCGTGCGACACCGGCGGCCGCCAGCATCCCCGCTGAGACGACCGTGCCGACCCCGATGCCCGGCTGCATGGCCGTGGCCACCAGGGTGAGACCGACGCCGCCCCACACGACGACGGGCGACCACTGATAGCTCGTCATGCATCCAATGCCTCCGAGCATGAGTCCGACGATCGCGACGATGACCGCGGGAAGCACCGCGTCGGTCCAGACGCCTGCGCCGGTCTCGCCCGTCGGCCGCGCGCCGGCGTCGCGGACGGCGCCCATGTACGTCCACCACGCCACCCATCCCAGCGAGACGGCAGCCATGACCACAAACGCGACTGTGCGTCGAATAGAGGTACGTGCCATCGCCACGAAGACTCCCACCAGCAGGAGTAACGCGGCCATTCCCCCGAGGCGCACGGCCGGCATGAGGTAACCGATCGCGTCGCCGCACATCCAGCCGTCCGCACCCCACTCGCCGCCAATGCCCCACGAACAGTTGTAGTGAAACGTATCTCGAAAGAGGCTCACTGAGGCGCCTGAGACGACGAACGCGGCAGCGCCGGTAACCAGCACGATCACGACGGGCCACCAGTCGCCATCGCGACCGATCGTTCCTCGACTGCGCGCCGCGTCACTCATCTGCATGACGCTACCTGAGACGCTCGAGAATCAGATGGCGCTCGTGCACAGCAGCGCGGACCCCAGGGGTGCGCGAGCGCCACCCGTTCTGCGCGCTCACAGAAGGGGTGGCCCGTGTGCACGTGTGCCGGCATCCGACACGTGCACAAAGGCCACCCGCTTCGAGCGCCCCGCGGCGCGAGACGCCCCCAGACGCACGGGAACGGCCGGACCCGGAGAGGATCCGACCGCTCCGAGCGATCAGGACTTGGGCAGTCCGGGAGGGTTGATCTCGCTCTGGTCGATGCGCTCGGACTCGAGTCCCCACTGCTCGAGGACCTGGTCGTACTGGCCGCCCTCGATGATCGCGTTGAGCGCGATCTGCACGGGCTCGATGAGGCCGTTGCCCTTCGCGGTGGCCGCGGCGATGTTCGCCGTCAGAGGCCAGCCGCCGGGGATGACCCCGACGAGCTTGGTGTCGCCCGTCTCGCGCGCCGACCAGGCGGACGTCGCGTTGGGTCCGAACGTCGCATCGACGCGACCCGACTGCAGGGCGAGCACGGCGGCCGCGTTGTCGTCGTAGTAGACGAGCTCGGCCGGAGCCTTGCCGGCATCCTCCAGCTCGGCGTTCCAGGCGAGCAGCACCTGCTCCTGGTTGGTGCCCGAGCCGACGACGATCTTGAGGCCGGAGATGTCGGCGGCTTCCTCGATCTTGTCGATGGCGCTGTCGGCCCGCACGTAGAACCCGAGGAGGTCTTCGCGGTAGCTGGCGAAGTCGTAGAGTTCCTTGCGCTCTTCCGTCACGGTGACGTTCGAGGTGATGAGGTCGTACTTTCCGGATTGGATGCCGAGGGGCCAATCGGCCCAGGCGACCACGACGGGGTTGTACTCGAGGCCGAGGGCCTCCGCGATGAGCGAGCCGATGTTCGGCTCGGTGCCGGCAGCTTCGGTCTCGCCCTCGGGGATGTAGCCGAGGGGCGGAAGATACGCCGAGTGGGCGATGGTCAGCTTGCCCGGCTCGACGGGCTCGAATCCGCTGGCCTTCAGCGCGGCGACCGCTTCGGCCACCGGCTCGTCGAGGTGGACCCAGG
>JACEFY010000218.1 GCA_016807485.1 Stenotrophomonas maltophilia
GGAGCGGGTCTTCCGCCGGCACCGCAAAGACCTCGGCTTCGTCTTCCAAGACCCCGCGACGAGCTTCAACCCGCTCCTGACGATCGCCCAGAACGTCGCCGAACCGCTCATCGTCCACACCGCCGCGAAGAACGCCGCCGACGCCCGCGATAAGGTCGACGAGCTGCTGGAGGCGGTGCAGCTGCCGAAGGCCTTCGGCGACCGGTTCCCGCACGAGCTCTCGGGCGGACAGCGCCAGCGGGCATCCCTCGCGCGGGGGCTCGCGCTCGATCCGAAGCTGCTGATCGCCGACGAGCCGACGAGCGCGCTGGACGTGTCGGTGCAGGCCCGCGTGCTCGAGCTGTTCGCCGAGCTGCAGGAGCGCTTCGGGTTCGCGACCCTCTTCATCACGCACGACCTCGCGGTCGTCGACATGCTCGCGCACCGCGTCGTGGTGCTCCACAAGGGTGCGATCGCCGAAGAAGGCAGCACCGCCGCCGTGCTCGGTGACCCGCACGACGCCTACACGCGGAAGCTCATCGCCTCGCTGCCCGTGCCCGATCCGGCCGAGCAGGCTGCCCGCCGTGCCGCCTGGGAGGAGTCGCGCGGCTGAGGGAGTCGCGCCGCTGACGGCGTCGCGCCCTATCATCTGAGCATGACCCGCGACGCGCCCCACGTGTATCCGGGCGAACGGCCGAAGGCCTTCATCGACGCCGTCGTCGCGATCGCGATGACCCTCCTCATCCTGCCGCTCATGGACAGCGCGGGCGACATCACCGACCCGGGCCAGACCACGCTCGGCTGGTTCGCCGATCACCGGTGGCAGCTGACCGCGTTCGTGCTGAGCTTCGCGATCATCGCGATGTTCTGGCTCAACCACCAGCGCCTGTTCTCGGGGGTCGAACGGGTGACCTCCGCGCTCCTGTGGATCTGCATGACGTGGCTGCTCACGATCGTCTGGCTTCCAGTCGCCACCGCCCTCTCGGGCCGGGTCGACGGCGACGACCCGCTCGTGAAGGTGATCTACATCGGCAGCATGATCCTCACCGCGCTCATCAGCCTCATCCAGCGGTTCTACCTGCGCCGGCACGCAGAGCTGCACACGATCGACCCGGACGACCTCCGCGGGGGCATGGCCGCCGACGCGGCGATGGTCGTGCTGTTCAGCGTTGCGCTCGTCGTCGCCGTGCTCGTGCCGACCATCGGCTACATGGCGCTCTTCCTGATGCTGCTGATGGGTCCCCGCCCAGCGCGTCATGCGCCGCGTGTTCGCGACCCGCTGAGTCAGCGCAGCATCCCACCCAGGAACGCGCTGAACGTCCCGAGCTGCCCAAGGATCCAGAACACGACGAACGCTCCGACGATGATGATGGCCGGCCACGGCACGCCGCGCTTCAGGCGCCGGCCCTGCGCTGCGACGCCGGGCGGGCGCAGGAGCGCCATCGGGGCAGCGAACGGCAAGGCGCCGGGTGCCGGGGCGGACGCGGGTGCAAGAGACGGCTCGGTGAGGCGGTCGTCGCGCCAGCGCTCCCACTGGGAGAACTTGTCGAGCACGGCGGCGACGGCGCCGAAGAGCCATGCCCACGTCGCGGGGTCGAGGGTGGAGAAGTCGCGCTTGCCGTAGAAGAACATCCAGTCGTCGACGATCTCCACGTCCAGCGCCGCGGCGCTGTCGATGAAGCGCGCCATGACGTCGGGGGTGAAGAGATACAGCGCGTCGCGCTCGTACCCCTGCGGGCAGTACAGCGCGAAGTGCCGGTCGAAGTCGCCCTCCAGGCTCAACCGCTGGTCACGGTCGAACGATGCAGGCAGGTTCGATCCGAACAGGGAGTTGTTGCTCGTGGCATCCAGCACGATGTGCGGCAGGGGGCTCGAGAGCTTCACCGCGACGTACCCCCAGCGGTGCGTCGTGCGGTTCTTGCCGGAGCCGGTCGTATAGCGGTAGTTGCCGAACTCGACGAAGCGCGGGGTGGTGCCGCGCAGCACGTCGGTCGCCTCACGCGCGCTGCCGTGGCCGAAGATCATGCCGGGGAGCGGCGGATTCGGTGCACTCGGATACCAGGTCATCCCGTTGGCCTGCGCGAACCGGTCGAGACGCCACCAGCGTTCGCCGCCGCTCCCCCGCGCGGCTCGGACGATGGCGGTCACGGCGACGGCGGCGATCCCGGCGACCGCGACGAGCATGATGATCGGCACGATCGTGAAGATGCCGCTGCCGCCTCCCGCGCCTCCCGACAGGCCGATGCTGAGGAAGCTCCCGATGATGGAGACGAACGTCGAGCCGAAGACGACCAGGAATACGACGCCGACGATGATCCCGAGGACGAGCCTCGCCGCGCCGCCCGTGGGCACGCGCCCGCTCTGACGGAGCTGCTGCACGTAGGCGCGAACCGTCGTGCGGTCGGCGGGCTCGGTGAGGGGCCGTGTGTCGAAGGGCAGGGTCATCGCTTCACGCTACCGGGCGCGGTGCCGCGTACCGGTCGTCGGATCGGAGGGGCGCGTGTCGCCCTGTGGTTCCCGGGAGCGGACACCAGCACCAGCGGCCCGACGACCGGCACGCGACGGCCGGGCGGCCGCCCGCGATTCCGCAGATCGGGACCCGTCCGCTAGACTGTGAAGGTTGTCTGGCATCGGCCGAGTCCGAATCCTGTCACGACACGTGCATCAACCCTCCTGGTGCCGGGAAATGCCCGGCATCCGTTCTAGTCCGAAGGAGGTGGGTTAGTGACGCACTCACACCAGTACGAGCTCATGGTCATCCTCGACCCCGAGATCGACGAGCGTCAGGTCGCCCCCAAGCTCGACGTGTTCCTCAAGGTGATCACCGCAGACGGTGGCTCCATCGAGAACGTCGACATCTGGGGCAAGCGTCGCCTGGCGTACGAGATCCAGAAGAAGAACGAGGGCATCTACGCCGTCGTCAACTTCACCGCCACGAGCGCGGCCACGCAGGAGCTCGACCGTCAGCTGAAGCTGAACGAGCAGATCATGCGTACCAAGGTCCTGCGCGCCGAAGAGGGCATCGCCCTCGTCGCCGCCGAGAAGGAGCGTGCCGACGCCAAGGCCGCCCGCAAGGCAGCGAAGGCGTAACGACGATGGCCGGCGAGACCGTCATCACCGTTGTGGGCAACCTCACGGCAGACCCCGAACTGCGCTACACGCAGGGCGGACTGCCCGTCGCGAACTTCACGATCGCGTCGACTCCGCGCAACTTCGACCGTCAGGCGAACGAGTGGAAGGACGGCGAAGCGCTGTTCCTCCGTGCGTCCGTGTGGCGCGAGTTCGCCGAGCACGTCGCCGGTTCGCTGACGAAGGGATCCCGCGTCATCGCGTCCGGTCGCCTGAAGCAGCGGTCCTACCAGGACCGCGAGGGCAACCAGCGGACCGCGATCGAGCTGGAGGTCGACGAGATCGGCCCCTCGCTGCGGTATGCGACGGCTCAGGTCACGCGTGCGGCATCCAACGGAGGAAACTTCGGCGGAGCCGGCGGTGGCCAGTCGCGCCCCCAGGTGGCACAGCAGCAGGACGAGCCGTGGTCGACACCCGGCTCTGCGGCACCGGACGCGTGGAGCGCCCCGGGCACGTCCTACGGCGACGACACCCCCTTCTGAATCTCGGATGCCGCGGCATCCATCACACTTCGTACTAAGGAAAAACAATGGCTGGAAAGGCTACCGGCGATCGCCGCAAGCCGCGGAAGGGCGCGAAGAACGCCGCTCCCGCGAAGGCGATCCGCGTCGGCGTCATCGACTACAAGGATGTCGCCACTCTTCGCAAGTTCATCTCGGAGCGCGGGAAGATCCGCGCCCGTCGTATCACCGGTGTCTCGGTGCAGGAGCAGCGTCTGATCGCCACGGCGATCAAGAACGCGCGCGAAATGGCGCTCCTGCCTTACGCCGGCGCTGGCCGCTAAGGGGCACGATCATGGCAAAGCTGATTCTCACGAACGAGGTTGCCGGGCTCGGAAGCGCCGGCGACGTCATCGAGGTCAAGAACGGGTACGCCCGCAACTACCTCATCCCCCAGGGCTTCGCAGTGGCCTGGAGCCGCGGTGGCGAGAAGCAGGTGGCGTCCATCCGCGCCGCCCGCGAGTCGCGCGCGATCCACGACCACGAAGAGGCCGTGGCGCTGAAGAACACCATCGAGGGCGCCAAGGTCCGCCTGGCCGTCACCGCGGGCAAGGAAGGTCGCCTGTTCGGTTCGGTCAAGACCGCCGACATTGCCGACGCCGTCAAGGCTGCCGGTCTCGGTGACCTCGACAAGCGCAAGATCCACATCACCTCGCCCATCAAGGCGCTCGGTGAGCACGAGGCGACGGTCCGTCTGCGCGACGACCTGACCGCCGTGATCACGCTGAACGTGGTCGCCGCGAAGTAACTCTCGCGTCAGAACGACGGATGTCGTGGACCTTCGGGTTCGCGGCATCCGTCGTTTCGTCGTCCTGCGGGATGGGCCCGGCGCCAGGCACGGTCGCCGGGCCCATCCTCCGGGGGGATCAGTCGACGCAGCTCTGACGGCGGGCTGTGAGCATCACCCCCAGAG
>JACEFY010000219.1 GCA_016807485.1 Stenotrophomonas maltophilia
ACGCATGCGAGAGAAGCCCCTACGACGCCCGTGCCGCTCACGATGAGGACGTTGCGCAGCAGGGTCATCCGCATGATCCCGAAGCAGCGTGCCGCCGGCATCCACAGATATCTGCGCAGCCGCCACGAGGTCTCGGGCAGCTCGTCGTCGCGGAACCACCGGCCCGCCTCGATGACGCCGACGCGGTAGCCCTTCTCGCTCAGGCGCAGCGCGGCGACGCTCCCGCCGAAGCCGGAGCCGATCACTACAACGTCGTAGTCGCTCACGCGGCCACCGTAGCCCACTATTGACACTTTGCCAATAGCGGATCAGACTGACCACCGTGAGCGACACCCCGAGGACGCGGCTGAGCCCCGACGCGCGTCGGCAGCAGATCGTGGATGCCGCCGCCGAGCTCTACCGGGAACGCCGCTACGACGACGTGTCGATGGAAGAGCTCGCCGCCGCCGCGGGCGTGGCCCGGGGACTGCTGCACCACTACTTCGGGTCGAAGCGCGAGCTCTTCCTGGCCGTCATGACCCAGTCGGTGCGGCTGCCGGTCGAAGAGCTTCCCGACCTCGAGGGCCGCCCGGTCGCCGAGCGTGCGCGGCTGACCATCTCGTGGATCCTCGATGGCGCCCGCACGTACGGGCAGAGCTGGGTGAACACCGCCGGCGCGGAGGGGCTGCACGACGGCGGCGACGTCCAGGCCCTCGTCGACGTCGCCGACGATCGCGCGGCGCGCTTCGTCCTCGACGCGCTCGGGCTGCCCGACGACGCCGCGCTGCGGGCGCGGCTGCGGCCGGTCGCCGCCTTCATCAAGGCGCTCTGTCGTGAGTGGCTGCAGCGTGAGACGCTCACCCGCGACGCGGTGCTCGAACTCAGCACCGCAGCGGTGCTGACGGCGGTCGGGGAGCACTGATGCCGCGGATCGGCATCGTCGGGTCGGGCTTCGGCGCGATCGCCGTGGCGGCCGAGTTCCTCCGGCACGGCTACCGCGACATCCGCCTGTGGGAACGCGCGGACGCGATCGGGGGCGTCTGGCGCGACAACACCTACCCGGGAGCCGCGTGCGATGTGCCGTCGCCCTTCTATTCGTTCTCGTGGGCGCCGTCGGCGTCGTGGCCCCGGCGCTACGCCGAACAGCCCGACATCCTGCGCTATCTGCGGGAGGTGGCGCAGCGCGAGGGCGTGAGCGAACGAACGCGTCTCGGCGACGCCGTCGTGTCGGCGGCGTGGTCGGGCGCCGCCTGGACGGTCATGCTCGACAGCGGGGAGACCGACGAGGTCGACATCCTGGTGCCCGCGGTCGGCCAGCTCTCGAACCCGGTCATTTCGGCGATCCCGGGTGCCGATACGTTCGGCGGGCCGGCCTTCCATGCCGCGCGGTGGCCGGACGATCTGGATGTCTCGACGGCGCGGGTCGCGGTGATCGGGGCCGCCGCGACCGCGGTGCAGGTCGTGCCGAGGCTCGCGGCCGCAGCGCGGCACGTCACGCTGTTCCAGCGGACGCCGAGCTACATCTGGCCGAAGCCCGACGCCGTGTATCCCCGCTGGTACCGCCGGTTCGCCTCGCGGTGGGAGCGGCCGTTCTTCCGCCGGCTCGGCGAGCTGTTCTCGCGCCAGCTCGATCCCGCCTCGCCGGCGGCGGTGATCGGGCGCGCCGTCACCCGCGCGCATCTGCGGCTGCGGGTGCGCGATGCGCAGCTGCGCCGTGCCCTCACGCCGGACTATCCGATCGGATGCCGCCGCATCCTGTTCTCGAACGACTTCTACCCCGCGCTCTGCCGCGACGACGTCACGCTCGTCACCGCGGGGATCGATCGCATCGAACCCGACGCGATCGTCACGCGTGACGGGGGGCGCCACCCGGCCGATGTCCTCGTCTACGCCACGGGTTTCGACACGCAGGCGTTCCTCCGCGGCATCCGGATCACCGGTCGTGACGGCGCCGACCTGCACGAACGCTGGAGCGAGGGGGCCCGCGCCCATCTCGGCATCTACGTGCCGGGATTTCCGAACCTGCTGCTCTCGTACGGCCCCAACACGAACCTCGGGGGCAGTTCCATCATCCGGATGCTGGAGGCCCAGGCGCGGCACATGCGTCTCGCGGTCGACCGGATGGTCGCCGGGGGTGCCCGCGCGCTGGAGGCGACGCCGGCGGCCGAACAGGCGTGGGACGACGACGTGCAAGGACAGCTGGCGACGTCGGCCTGGACGTCGTGCGACAGCTGGTACCGGCATCCGGTCTCGGGGCGCATCACCTCGAACTGGCCGGGCGGCACCGACGGCTATGTCGCGCGCACCCGGCGGTTGGAGGATGGCGACTTCGTCTGGAGCTGATGTTGAAGCGCTGCGCGCGCTCACCCCTCAGCCTTCGACGAGGAGCCCGCGGTCTCGCGCCGCCGAGGCGAGCCTGTCGTCGAAGGTGGCGAGCGGGATCGCGGCGTCGACCGCGGCGGCCAGGACGCAGGCATCCGGCATCCGGAGGCCCGTCTCGACGCGCACTTGTGCGAGCAGCAGCGGCTCGTCGGCATCGAGCGTCGCTCGGCGTACACCGACGTCCTGGAGGTCGCGCCACGCGGCGCGGTGCCGATCGCCCCGGGCGGGGCCGACGAGCACCTCGGCGATCGTGAGCGTGTGCATCACGTACGGAGCCGGGTGGTGGGTCAGCAGGGCGACGGCCCGCTCGTGGTGGACATCGTTGGCGTTCAGGTAGGCGATGACGACGGTGGCGTCCAGGACGATCACTCGTCCCACTCCCGACGGAGCGCGGTGCGCAGCTCCGGGTCGAAGTCGTCGCTGTACGCGCCCGCGAGTTCCGCGACCCGGCGTTGGTGTGCGGCGTCGGCCTGCCGCGCCTCCTCCTCCAGGCTGCGGGCGCCGCGGTCGATGAGATGCAGGAGGAGTGCGGCCGGTCGTTCGTCGGGCCATTGGGCGCCGGCGACCTCCAGTGCGCGCTGAACGCGGGCGGTGTGCGTGACCTGTGTCCGCGGTAGGTGGGTCGGCATCATGCAAGTGTACCTCCGAAGCGCCAGGTGTGTCACCCATCTTCTGTGCGGCGCACGGGCTCGAGTTGAGAACGATTATCAGTAGCGTCTAGAGTGGGGACATGCCCTCCATGAAGATCCTTCCCGCCGCCGCGCTCCTCGCGGCATCCGCCCTCGCCCTCGCCGGTTGCGCCGGCTCCGCCGCATCCTCCGCGTCCGGCAGTGGAACCGCGACCGATGGCACCCTCCGGGTCGTCGCCTCGACGAGCGTGTACGGAGACATCGTGCGCGCGATCGCGGGTGACGCGGTCGAGGTCGACTCGATCATCGGCTCCGCCAGCCAGGATCCGCACGAGTACGAGGCCAGCGCCGCCGACCAGCTCACGGTCTCGAAGGCCGACCTCATCATCGAGAACGGCGGCGGCTACGACGCGTTCATCGACACGCTCATCGAAGGCGCCGGCTCGTCGGCGCCGGTGATCACCGCGGCGGATTACTCGCATAACTGGCCCGAGAACGCGGGACACGACGCGACCGGCACCGCGACGGATGCCGCCGACGACCATGATCACGCGGACGACGACGGCCACGACCACATCGAGGGATTCAACGAGCACGTCTGGTACGACCCGCACACCGTCGAGCACGTCGCCGAAGCGATCGCGGCGGAGCTCACGACCCTCGCGCCCGATGACGCAGCTACCTTCCAGTCGGGTCTCGACACCTTCCTCGCGGGCATCGGCGAGCTGGAGGGCTCGCTCGACGACATCTCGGCGTCGCACGCGGGCGAGAAGATCTTCGTCACCGAACCCGTGCCGCTGTACCTGACGTCGGCCGCCGGCCTCGAGAACGTGACGCCCGAAGCCTTCAGCGAAGCCGTCGAGGAGGGCCAGGACGTGCCGCCCGCGACCCTCCTCGCCGCGACGCGCCTGCTCGAGGGCGGCGACGTCCGCATCGTCATCGCGAACTCGCAGACCGGCGGCGCCGAGACGACGCAGGTGATCGACACGGCGACCGCACAGGACATCCCGGTGCTGGAGTTCTCCGAGACGCTCCCCGAGGGGTCGACCTACCTCGAGTGGATGACGGACAACATCGCTCAGCTCGCCGATACGCTGAACCGGTGACGACGACCCCCGGCCCGGTGCTGCAGATCCGCGGCGCGGCCCTCCGCCGCGGCGACCGCGAGCTCTGGTCGGGACTCGACCTCGACGTCCAGCCCGGAGAGCTGATCGCCGTGCTGGGTCCGAGCGGATCGGGCAAAAAGACGCTCCTGCGCGCGATCCTCGGGCTCGAGCGCCTCAGTGCCGGCGCGATCACGGCACTCGGTGCCCCGGTGCGGCAGAAAGGCAACCGCCGCATCGGCTATCTGCCGCAGGCGCGTCCGCTCGCGAGCGAGACCGGCATGCGCGGACGCGACCTCGTCGCCCTCGGCGTCGACGGACACCGCTTCGGGTTTCCGCTCCCGCGGCGGCGCGACCGCGAGCGGGTGCGGCGACTCATCGACGCCGTCGGGGCGGGCTCGTTCGCCGACCAGCCGGTGGGCGTGCTC
>JACEFY010000022.1 GCA_016807485.1 Stenotrophomonas maltophilia
GCAGCGATCGCCGGAGTGACGACCGGCCGCGCGCTCAGCCCGTGCAGACGGTGAGGTCGACGTTCGAGTGGATCGGCACGTCGCCGGGGGCGAGCGACTGCGACGCGACGATGGGCTCACCGGGGCTCGCAGGGCACGCGGGGTCTTCGATGACGGCGACCGTGAGACCCAGGTTCTCGGCGGTGAGGTCCCGCTGGGCGGCCGCCACCGTGTAGCCGACGACATCGACGAGCGTGACCTTCCCGCTCGCGACGACGAGGTTCACCGCGGTGCCGATCGGGACCTGCGACCCCTCCGTCTGATCCGCCGAGACGACGACGCCGGCGGCGAGGTTCGGATCGTTCGTGTTGCGCACCGATCCCACCCCGAGTCCCGCCGCCGACAGCGCCGCCGAGGCCTCCGCCTGACTGAGCGAGACGAGGGTGGGCACGGTCGCCAGCTGTGCGCCGGTCGACACGTACAGGGTGATCTCCTGCCCGGGTGTGACCGTCGTGCCGGCCGCCGGGTCGGTGCGGATGACGTTGCCCTCCGCGATGGCATCGCTACTCTCGTCGACCCGCTTCGCCTGCAGGTCGTCGTCGAACAGGGCCTCGTTGGCGCGATCCCACGACATGTCGACCACGTTCGGGACGACGCGCGCGTTCGGGGAGACGGCCGGACCGGGCCGCGCCGTCATCACCCAGATGAGCACCGAGATGAGCACGGCCGCGCGGATCGCCACGCCCCTCCAGATCCACGCCACGGGCGGCCCCGCCTGCGTCCGCCGCATCGTCGTGTCGGCGCTCAGCTGACGCAGCGACCGCGCCGTCTCCGCCGCCTGGCGGGGGTTGGCGCCGTACAGCTCACTGGTGAGCACGCCGACCTGGCGCTTGCTGGGTCCGCGGCCGTCGGTCGTCGCGTTCAGGGCTTCACGGAAGGATGCGGCATCCTGATAGCGCTGGAACGGGTCTTTCGCGAGGGCGCGCAGCGCCACGGCGTCGAGCGCACGCGGAACACTGTCGACGAGCTCCGACGGCGGCAGCGGCGTCTCGCTGACGTGCTGGTATGCCACGGCGACGGGCGTGTCACCCCGGAACGGGGTGCGCCCGGTGAGGAGCTCGTACAGCACGATGCCCGTCGAGTACACGTCGGCGCGCGCGTCGACCGGCTCGCCCTTGGCCTGCTCGGGCGAGAAGTACGACGCTGTGCCGATGATGGCGGTGGTCTCGGCCACCGTCGATGACGAGTCGGAGACCGCGCGGGCGATGCCGAAGTCCATCACCTTGATCTGCCCGCGCTCGGTGACCATGACGTTGCCGGGCTTGATGTCGCGGTGGACGACCCCTGCCCGGTGCGAGTACTCGAGCGCCTCGAGGATGCCGTCGGTGTATCGCACGGCATCGACGAGCGGCACCGGCCCGTCGGAGATGATCGACTTCAGCAGCACGCCGCCGACGAGCTCCATCACGATGTAGGGGACGGGGTGCACCGTGCCGTCCGGATCGGTCTCGGTGTCTTCGCCCGCGTCGTAGACCCGCACGATCGTGGGGTGCGACATGCGCGACGCGGCCTGGGCCTCGAGCCGGAACCGCGTGCGGAACGCGCTGTCGTCGGCGAGCTCGCGCTTGAGGACCTTGATGGCCACCGAGCGGCCGAGGGTGAGGTCCTGCCCGCGGTAGACGCTCGCCATCCCGCCACGCCCGATGAGTTCGTCGATGCGGTAGCGGCCGGAAAGCACGCGCGGCTCTACTGACACTTCACTCCCTGGGCTGACGTCGTAGCCAGCCTAACCGACGCCCCTGAGGGGCACTCTCACGATCCGGTGTCAGCCGCCGTTGCCGTTGCCGTTGTTGTTCGGCGCCTCGGGGTTCGGCGTCGCGGCGGCGACGATCGTCGACTGGACTTCCTGGGACGAGGCCGAGGTGCGGTCCCCGGCATCCCCGGTGCAGGTGACGGTGTACTGCGCCGTCAGGATGCGGCCGACCTCGCTCGCGACGGTCACCGGCACGGGGCGGTCGTTGGCGGTGAACGTCCCGGTGGACTGACCGTTCGACTGGAAGACGCCGTTCGTGAGGGTCACGTTGTACGACTTCACCGTGCTCGAACCCGACGGGCAGGTGAACCCGGTCCAGTTGATGGTGGCGGTCGTGCCGGCCTGCACGGTGGGCGACGAGGCGCCGTCGACCTGGATGACGGGCGCGGTCGGGGTGTCCATCGGAGTCAGAGGTCCGTAGGCCGTGAGCGTCACCTGCTGGTCGAGCTTGACGGTGCCCGACACCGGGTTGGTCTCATAGATGAGGCCCTCCTGGTCGGCGGTGGGTGCGGCCACGGAGCCGGTCTCGCACGTGACGGCGGTCATCTTGTTGGCGTTGGCGATCTCGGTGGCCTGCGCGCATGTCTTGCCGAGGAAGCCGAGGGTGTCGATCTGCACCGATGTCGGAGTCGGCTCGGGCGTGTCCGACTCGGTCGGCGTCGCCGAGGTCGGCGGCGTGGAGGTCGAGGCTTCCGGGGCCGGCCCCTGGTTGCCGAAGAGCGCGAACAGCGTGCCGCCGAGGACGAGCACGAGGATGCCGATGAGTGCGATCAGCGGCCAGGTCCACGGGCTCCGCTTCTTCTTCTCCGGCGCTCCGTCGTCGATCAGGGTGCCGGCGGGTGCGGCCGCCGGGGGGATGCGGGTCGCCTCTTCGGTGGCAAAGCCACCCGGCGTGAGGAGCTGCGTCGCGGCATCGAGCGGCACGCCGCCCGCGATCGCCGGGACGATCGCGGCGGCCCCGGCGATGTCGCCTCGGCGCAGAGCGGTCGCCGCGCGGGCGACAGCCGACGCCGTGGCCGGGCGATCCTCCGGCTTCTTGGCGATCATGCTCATCACGAGGTTCTTGACCGGCTCGCCGATCGTGTCGGGCAGCGGCGGCGGGGCATCGTTGATCTGCGCCATCGCGATCGCGACCTGCGACTCGCCCGTGAAGGGGCGCTTGCCGGCGAGCGACTCGAACGCGACGATCCCAAGCGAGTAGATGTCTGTCGCGGGCGAGGCGGCGTGACCCGAGGCCTGCTCGGGCGACAGGTACTGGACCGTGCCCATGACCTGGCCGGTAGCGGTCAGCGGCACCTGATCGGCGATGCGTGCGATGCCGAAATCGGTGATCTTCACCCGGCCGTCGGGCGTGATGAGGAGGTTGCCGGGCTTGATGTCGCGGTGGACGAGACCCGCCGCGTGGGCGGCCTGCAGCGCGGCCGCGGTCTGCGCGACGATGTCGAGCGTCTTGTCGGTGGACAGTGATCCTTCGCGCTCGAGGATCGTCGAGAGCGCTTCACCCGGAACGAGCTCCATCACGAGGAAGGCGGAGCCGTTCTCCTCGCCGTAGTCGAAGACGCTCGCGATGCCTTCGTGGTTCACGAGCGCGGCGTGGCGTGCCTCGGCGCGGAAGCGCTCGAGGAAGCCCGGATCGCCCATGTACTCGTCTTTGAGGATCTTGATCGCGACGGTGCGACCGATCACGTGGTCGGTCGCCTCCCAGACCTCGCCCATACCGCCGATGGCGATCCGGGAGTCCAGCTCGTACCGCCCGCCGAAGCTCACACCTTGCGTCGGTCTCATCTGCTCAGCACCGCCTCAATGACTTTCTTCGCGATGGGGGCCGCGATCCCGTTGCTCGTGCCGGACTGCCCGAGCCCTCCGCCGTTCTCGACCATGACCGCGACGACGACCCGGGGGTCGTCCGCGGGCGCGAACCCGGTGAACCACAGGGTGTACGGATCTCCCGGACCGTGCTCGGCGGTACCGGTCTTCCCGGCGACGTCGACGCCGTCTATTCTTGCACCGCTCGCTGCGCCGTCACGGACATTGGCCACCATCATCGTGGTCATCTCCGCGGCGAGGTCGGCGGGCAGTGCACGCCCGAACTCGGAGTCCTCGGTGGTCTGCTGCACCGTGAGGTCGGGTGCGACGACCCGGTCGACCATGCGAGGATTCATCACGACGCCGTCGTTGGCGATGCCGCCGGCGACCATGGCCATCTGCAGCGGCGTCGCGATGACGTCGCCCTGCCCGAAGCCGGTGAGCGCGGTTTTGTCGTCGGACAGCCCGCTCGGGTAGACCGACGCCGTCGTGGTGAGGGGCGTCTCGAAGGTCGAGTTGAATCCGTACTTCTCCGCCTCGTCGCGGATGGCGTCGTCGCCGAGCGCGACGGCGAGCTGCGCCATCGGGATGTTGCAGCTCAGACGCAGCGCCGTCGCGAGCGTCACCTGATCGCCCTCTCCGCACGTGCCGCCGTCGAAGTTGCTGATCTCGGTGGAGGTGCCGGGCAGGGTGTAGCGCGCCGGGTTGGCGAAGGTGGATTCGGGAGTGAACTTCCCGGAGGCGAGCGCGGCGGAGGCCACGACGAGCTTGAACGTGGAGCCCGGGGGGTTGAGCTTGCCGGCGATCGCCCGGTTGTCGAGCGGACGCAGGGCGTTGGCGGTGAGGGCGTCGTAGTCGGCGAGCACCTGGGTGGTGTTGTGCGAGGCGAGGAGGTTGGTGTCGTAGCTCGGACTCGTGACCATCGCGAGGATGCGGCCCGTCGTCGGCTCCATGGCGATGACGGCGCCCTGATAGTCGCCGAGTGCGTCGTAGGCCACCTTCTGGATCGCCGGGTCGAGGGAGAGCACCACATTCGACCCGCGCGGCGGCTGGCCCGTGACGATCCGGTCGATCCGCGACAGGAACTGCGAGCTGTCGGTGCCAGAGAGCACGGTGTTCATCGCTCGCTCGAGGCCGCGCGACGATCCCAGCACGGGGTTGATGAAGCCCGTCACGGGCGCCCACATGTCTCCGTCGACGTACTGCCGGTTCCAGCTGTAGATGTCGCCGCTCGGCACGGAGGAGGCGATCACCGCGTCACCGGCGATGATCGATCCGCGCTGCACCTCGTACGAGTCGTAGAGGGCGCGCTTGTTGTAGGGGTTGGCGCTCAGCTGGCTCGCCTGCACGACCTGGATCCAGCTGGTCGCCCCGAAGAGACCCACGAACATGACGAGCATGACGAGGCTGAGGCGGCGGAGTTCTTTCGTCATGGGCGCGCCTCCTCGGAGGCGCGACGGGCTGCGGTCATCATCAGCCGATCACCACCCGGGGTCGGGAACGGACGGCATCCGAGATGCGCAGCAGCAGCGCCACGATGCTCCAGTCCGCCACGAGCGAGGAGCCGCCCGCCGCGAGGAACGGGGTGGTGAGGCCGGTGAGCGGGATGAGCCGCGTGACGCCGCCGACCATGATGAACACCTGCAGGGCGATCGTGAACGACAGTCCGGTCGCGAGCAGCTTGCCGAAGTCGTCCTGCCCCGCGATGCCGATGCGGATGCCGCGGCTGGTGAAGACCATGTACAGGCAGAGGATCGCG
The DNA here is from genome assembly GCA_016807485.1 of Stenotrophomonas maltophilia. Taxonomy (GTDB): domain Bacteria; phylum Actinomycetota; class Actinomycetes; order Actinomycetales; family Microbacteriaceae; genus Microbacterium. The sequence goes on from JACEFY010000022.1 coordinate 5,358, forward strand.
AAGACGCCGATGAGCCCGAGCTCCTCGCCGAGGCTCGGGAAGATGTAGTCGCTGTGCGCGAGCGGGGTGAGATCGGGGCGCCCGCGCCCGAGACCCGTGCCGATGAGGCCGCCCTGCGCGAGACCGAAGATGCCGCTGACGAGCTGGTAGCTCGACCCGTTGATGTGGTCGGGGTTGAACGCATCGAGCCAGTTCGTGAAGCGCGCGCCGACGTACGGAAGGATCCGCGACGCGAGCAGCGCGCCCGAGACGGCGAGGACGACACCGATGAGCACCCAGCTCGTCTTCCCGGTGGCGGCGTAGAGCATCGCGACGAACATCCCGAAGATCAGGAGGCCCGTGCCGAGGTCGCGCTGGAACACGATGATGCCCATGGATGCCGCCCAGATCAGCAGCAGCGGCCCGAGCTCGCGGGCGCGCGGCCACGTCATGCCGAGGAAGCGGGTGCCGACGGACGTGAGCGACTCGCGGGTGCGCACGAGGTATCCGGCGAAGAAGATCGCGAGGGCGAGCTTGGCGAGCTCACCCGGCTGGAACGAGAAGAGCCCGCCGATCGAGACCCAGACGTCGGCCCCGGCATCCACTCCGAGACCGGGGACGAGCGGCAGGAGCAACAGGGCGATGCCGGCGAAGCCGAAGACGTAGGTGTAGCGGAAGAGCACGCGGTAGTTCTTGAGGAAGAGCACGACCGCCGTCGCCCCCATGATCGCGATCACGAGCCAGATGAGCTGACGGGTGGAGAACGCGCCCCACCCGGAGAGGTCTTCGGCGACGTCGAGGCGGTAGATCATCGCGAGCCCGAGACCCGAGAGCACCGTCGCGATCGGCACGACGAACGGGTCGGCGGCGCGGGCCGTGAAGCGCAGCACGACGTGCAGCACGAGCACGAGCACCGTGAGACCGCCGCAGTAGTAGAGGAACGTCGCGTCGATCTGACCCTCGGCGCCCAACTGGACGAGCGCGACGGCGGCGCCGTTGATGAGGAAGGCGAAGAGCAGCAGCCCCAGCTCGCGGTTGCGCTGCGTCTGCGGCAGCCGCAGACGGCGGAGGGCCTTGACGACCGTGGTGTCGGTGGCGACGGTGTCGGTCACGGGGTGCCTCCCGTCGTGGGTCGGAGGTTCGCGACGATCGCGTTCGCGTCGGCGACCGACCGCGCCGAGATGGTCGACTCGACGGCGACGCGCTGGTAGGTCGGCAGGTCGGCGAGGAGGATGCCGGTGTCGTCGTAGACCGACGACAGCGAGATCGGGCCGAGATCCTGCTGAATGCCGCGGAAGATGACGACCGAGTCGTCGTCGGCGCCGACATAGAAGCGGGTCTGCGTCCACGCGTATGCGCCGAACAGCGCCGCGACGAGCGCGGCCACGATGAGAACGAAGCCGACGATCCACCACACCCGGCGGCGGCGACCGCGGCGCCGATCCTCCTCGATGAGCTCCTCGAGGAACTCGGCGGCCGGTTCGAAGTGCGTCGGCTCGTTGGCGGCCTGGCGGTTCGGGTGCAGCCAGCTCGTGCGCCCGGGACGCGCGGCCGGCACCTCGATGCCCTGCGGGTTCGATGCCGATCCGACGATCGTCGGTGTGCCGCTGAAGAGGGGGTGGTTGCCGCCGACGTCGACGATGACGATCGTGACGTTGTCGGGGGCCCCGGCATCCAGCGCCTGCTTGAGCAGCAGGTCGGCGGTGCGGCCGGGCGCGAAGCCCTGGCTGAGAGCCTTCTCGGTATGCGCGTCGTCGACGACACCGCTCAGCCCGTCGGAGCACAGCAGCCACCGGTCGCCCGGCTGCGTCGGCATGATGAAGGTGTCGACGTCGGGATCGGGATCCATGTCGCCGAGCACGCGCATGAGCACCGACCGGCGCGGGTGGTAGCGGGCCTCTTCGGGAGTGATGCGGCCGGAGTCGACGAGACGCTGCACGAAGGTGTGGTCGGCGGTGATCTGGGTCAGCGTGCCGTCGCGGTAGAGATAGATGCGCGAATCGCCGATATGCGCGATGACGGCGTAGTCCTCGACCATCGCGAGCGCGCTGACGGTCGTGCCCATGCCGGCGAGTTCGGGGCGTTCGGCGACCGTGTCGATGAGCTGCGTGGCGGTCTCGCTGATGGCCTCCTGCAAGGCGCTCTCGGCGTCGCTCGGAGTGGCGAACGGGTGGTCGAGGTTCTTCAGCCGGTGCACGGCGAGGCTCGAGGCGACGTCGCCGCCGGCGTGGCCGCCCATGCCGTCGGCGACGACGAACAGGTTCGAGCCGCTGTAGCCCGAGTCCTGGTTGTTGGAGCGCACCTTCCCCGTGTGGGAGATGGCGACGCTGGAACCTTCGAAGGCCATGTCTGCGCGACCGCTACTTCCGCAGCTCGAACGTCGTCGCGCCGACCTTGATCGGGGCCCCGATCCGCACGGCGACCGGCGTGCTCACGCGCTGCCCGTCGTGCCAGGTGCCGTTGGTGGAGTCGAGGTCCTGGATCATCCACTGGTCGCCCCATAGGAGGAGGCGGGCGTGGTGGCTCGAGGTGTAGTCGTCGCGGACGACGAGACCCGACTCGCTGGAGCGGCCGATCGTGAGCGGCTCGGTGCCGAGCGGCAGCTCGAGCCCCGCCTTGGGTCCGCTCGTGATGATGATGCGCGCCACCGCATCACGCGTTGCGCTGGACCCTCCCGCGCCGGATGCCGCCGGAGCCGAGGGTGCGATGGGAGCCGTCGCGGCGTGCGCCGGAGCCGCCGCGGCCGGGGCTGCCGCCGCGGGAGCCGGCTCGGGCATCTTCCGCACGGTGACGCCGAAGAGGTCGGCACGCAGCGAGTACACGACGGCGAACACGAAGAACCACAGCAGCACCAGGAAGCCGATCTGCAGCAGCAGAAGGGTGAGTTCGCTCACGACGTTCCCCCGTAGCCGAAGGCGCGCGTCGCGTCGGCGGCGGACGTCGACGGGCGGGGCGGCTTCGCCTGCGCGACCACGTGGAAGGCGATGTCGGTGCGGCCGATCGTGACGACCGAGTCGGGCGGCAGGGCGGCCTCGGAGACCTTGCGGCCGTCGAGCATCGTGCCGTTGGTCGACTGCAGGTCGCGCACCATGGCGCGCTCGCCGTCCCACAGGATCTCGACGTGGCGACGACTGGTGCCGGCATCCGGAATGGTGATGTCGGCGTCGCTGCCGCGGCCGATCACCGTCCGACCTTTGACGAGGGCGTGCCGCGTGCCGTTGATGTCGACGACCCCACGCCACGACACCTCGCCGGCGGCGGTGCGCGAGTCGACGCGGACGGTGCCGGTCGGCAGCTGCGTGTCGGCGTTCACCGCGATCGTCACCGGGCCGGCGAAACTGAAGCCCTGCGCCTTGGCGTGGTCGTTCACGAGGCGGTGGAGCTCGTCGGTGAGGGTCGAGCCGAGCGACTCCATCCGCTCCGCGTCGGCGGGGGCGAGACGCACGACGAACGTGTTGGGGGCGAGGATGCGGTCGCGGCTGACGACGACCGCCTTCGCGTCGAGTTCGCTGCGCAGCGCCGACGCCACCTCGACGGGCTGGACGCCACTGCGGAAGGTCTTCACGAACGCGCTGTTGACGGCGCGCTCGAGTCCCTTCTCGAAGCTGTCAAGTAGTCCCACGGGGCTCCTCTGGCGTGCTGACCGGTGCGTACATGCTAGTTGCACAGGCTGAGAGCATGCGGATGCCGCACCCGGAGACGATTGCAGGGCCGCGCATCGTGCGTGATATCCTCGGGAAGTTGACCCGGTGCCTGCACCGGTTCGCGCGAGTGGCGGAATAGGTAGACGCGCTGGCTTCAGGTGCCAGTGCCCGCAAGGGCGTGGGGGTTCAAGTCCCCCCTCGCGCACGGACAGTCGAGAAGAACCCGGAAGAGCAATACGCTCTGCCGGGTTCTTCTCGTTCAGGAGGCCGACGTCCGAGCGAGGTGCGCCGCCACCAGGTCGTCACGGAGGTAGCGGGCGTAGCCGTCCGGCGCGCGGCCGTGCCGTCGCCCGCTCGTCAGCACTGACGCGGCATCCGAGAGCGCGATCCGGGCGCCGACCCGGCGTACGCGCTCGATCAGCCGGACGTCCTCGTGGACGGCGACGGCCTCGAACCCTCCGCCTGCGACCAGCGTCGACAGTCGGATGCCGAGGTTCGCGCCGTGCACGGCGTCGTTCGCGGCGCCCGGAACGTATCCGGCCAGCCACGCCGCCTGCTGGGCGGCGTCGAGGTCGGCGAAGTCCGGCCGCACGGTTCCGATCATGACGTCGGCGCCGCCGCGGGCCAGATCGAGCTGGTGCGTCAACCAGTGCGGGGGGACGACCGAGTCCGCGTCGGTGTGTGCGGTCCAGATCCGGTCGAGCGGGCCCCCGCCGAGCTCGGTCACCGCTGCCTCGAGCCCGGCCGAGCGCGCCGCCCCGACGGCGCGCGCAGCGAGCGTCACGGTGCGGAACCCTCGATCCCTTGCGATCGCAGCGGATCGGTCGGTGCATGCGTCGAGCGCGACACGGGCCGCGACGTGCACCCCGCGCGTCTCCGCCTGGACGATGGCGAGGGCGACGGAATCGAGACACGCGCCGAGGAGCTCCGCTTCGTCGTGCGCGGGGATCACGACCGCGATCGCGGCGATCGAGGCGGTCACCGCAACCCCTCCCGCATGGCGACCGACGGCGTGTCCGGGCGGGTGAACACCTCGAGGACGACATCCGGCTCCTCGTACCGGGCGGCGCGCACGAGTCCCGCGTGCCGGGCGATCCGCGCGTGCACGGCGTCGCCGTCGGAAGGCGCGCCCTCGATCGGGTGCCGCCAGTGGCAGGCGACGAGGGCGCCGTCGGCGGTGAGACCGGCATCGATCTCCGCGAGGGCCCGGTCCTGGTCGGCGTTCGACAAGTAGTACGCGATCTCGGACAGCACGATGAGATCGAACGGACCGGTCGGCCAGTCGCGCGGAAGCACCCCGAGGACGAACTCGACGCGCGGATCGTCGACCCGGCGGGCCGCCCGGCGGAGGGCTTCGGCCGACCCGTCGACGGCGACGACGGTGTCGGCCCGCGTGACGAGCTCGGCGGTGAGGAGACCAGTCGCGCAGCCGAGCTCGAGCGCGCGCCGCGCGCGTGCGGTCGGCAGAGCCGCCATCAGCAGGGCGCGCTTGCGCAGTTCGTACCAGCGGGACTCGAAACCCCAGGGATCGTCGTGGCGCGAGATGAAGGCGTCGAACTCGGCGACGTCGACGGACGGCGTCGATGCTTCGACATCGGCCGCGACGGCGGGAATGAACACTTCGACATCGCGCAGGAAGTGCGACCGCATCCTGGTGTGCAGCATGGGGGGCTCTCCGGCGGAGCCCTCGACCTGGGAGATGTGTGCGGCGATGGCGGCCGACTTCACCGTCGCGTCGGCGGGGTCGAGCGCGACGACCTCCCACGTCGCCGGGTCGATGTCGCCCGGGTCTCCCCAGTGCCACAGCCAGATCGGGTACCCGACGACCCGCACGCGCGGCGCGGCGAACTCCTGTGCGACCTCGCCGACGATCCGGTGGTCGCGGTGTCCGTCGCCCCACCAGGTCGCCGCGATCAGGGTGCGTCCGTCGCGGGGAACGACCGCGGCCACATCGCGTGCCAGCTGCGCCCGGTGCTCGCGCAGCTCGCCGTCGGGCAGGCCGAGGAAGACGACGCGCGCCGACGGAGCGAGCATCGACACCGCGCGCACCGACTCGGCGCGCCGCCGGATGCCGGTGCCCGCGGTGTCGGGCGAGCGCTCGCCGTCGGTGGCGATGACGACGGTGACGGCGATGCGCGCACGCTCGGCCGCCGCGAGGAGTCCGCCCGCGCCGAGCGTCTCGTCGTCGGGATGCGCGGCGAGCACGATGACGTGGTCGACGTCGAGATCGAGCGGGGGTCTGCCGTGCCAGAGGTCGGCGGCTCGCCAGACAGCCTCGTCCGTGCCGGGCTCGACATGATCGAACGGGCGGGTCATCGGCCCACCAGCAGACGGCCGAGCCGTGCCGCATCACGCTCGGCATGATGCTGGCGAAGGTACAGATGGAGGTCGGCGACGCGGCTTGCATAGCCCTCGTCGACCGTCAAGGGCGCCGGCCCGAGCGCATGATCGGCGAGGGTCGTCACCCGTTCGACCGCGTCGGCCACGACACCCCGCACGCGGGCGGCGAGCAGCTTCGCGTCGGCGTCGGACACACCGTGGTCGGCGGCGTCCGCGGCTTCGGCGAGCACGGCGCGCGCCGACCACAGCTCCGCATCGGCGCGTCCCGCGTAGCTCTCCGCGAGCTGGTCCGCCCCCGGTCGGCGCGCCGCATCGACGATTGCAGCAGCCAGCGGCACCGCGCCGCCCCACCAGACGGCGGCCACACCCATGCCCCCGAGGGCGAATCCGGGGCGGGTGAGGTACCAGCCGGGCGCGCCCACCGGCACCGCACGCACGTCGGAGAAGTCGACCGGAGCGCTGATCACGCGCGGCAGTCCGCGAGCGACCCAGGGCCCCGGGTGCGCATCCACGCCCCGGGCGCGGAGATCGACGGCGAACAGTCCGCGCTCCGTCGGCGACACCCATGCCGTGACGAGCGCGTGCGACAGCGTGCCGGCGAGCGAGCACCAGGGCTTGCGTCCCTCGAGCCGCCATCCGTCGGCGGACGGTCGCGCGTCGAGGCGGAGCCCGGGACCTTCCGCGGCGAAGACCCCCCAGCTCGAACCGTCGTCGACCTGCAGGTCGGCGAGCCGATCGGCGAGATCCGCCACATCGACGTGCGCCTCGGCCAGGATCGATCGGGCGTCCAGGTGCGGCTCCAGCGTCCTCGCCAGACCGACATCGACCGCGGCTACTCCCGCCAGGAGGTTCCACAGGTCGGCCGTACGTCCACCGCCGGGCTCGGGGGCGTCGTGACCGACGCGGACGATCCACGACAGCACGGACCTGGTGTCGTCGGCATCCACGGTGCGCGTGTCGGCGAGCACGGTGGACCATCGATCGGGCGAGGTGCGCGGATGGAGGAGGGGTGACGACAGCGGCGCGACGGGCGAAGGTGTCATCATCCTCCGACGCTACGAACCGCGCGGGGTGCGCGGAAGAGGATTGCGCAGACGCCCCGACCCCTGTAGACCAATCCGATCGCGGCCCACCGACGAACAACACATATGCGGTGGGGTGCCGCGGCGATCGAGGAGACACCATGCAGACCGAAGCCGCACCGCGGGTGCCGAAATGGTGGCTGTGGAGTGCCGTGTCCGGTGTGGTCGCGGCCGCCGCCTTCCTCGCCGTCGCCGAACTGCTGTCGCTCGTGTTCACGCGCGGCGCCGGCCCGATCGTCGCCGTCGGCGGCTTCGTCATCGACGTCGTGCCGCGGCCGCTCAAAGAGTTCGCGATCACGGCGTTCGGGGAGAACGACAAGATCGTCCTCCTCCTCGGCCTCGGCGTCGCCGTCGTCGTCGCGGCGGCTGTCGCCGGCATCCTGCAATATCGCTTCCGCCCGCTCGGGCTCGTCGTCTTCGTCATCGCCGGCGTCCTCGCGGTGCTGGCCACCCTGACCCGCGCGGGGTCTTCGGCGCTCGCGTTCGTGCCGACCACGGTGGGCGCCGTCGTCGGGGCGATCACACTGCTCCTCCTCATCGCCCGGCTGCGCGCGTGGGTGGATTCCGCGACCGACGCAGCAGACACCGGCCCTGCCGAACCTGCCGTACCGGTGAACCCCGCCGCACCGAAGCCTGCGGCATCCATCGACCGTCGCACCTTCTTCCGCACCACCGGCGTCGTCGGGGTGTCCGCCCTCCTCGTCGGTGCGGGAGCGCGCATCGTCAGTGCGGCCACGACCTCCGCGGCGGCGCTCCGCGACGAGCTGCGTCTGCCGACGCCCCGCTCGCGGGTGACGATTCCCGAGGGCGCCGAGTTCGACATCGACGGACTCGCCACGCTGATCACCCCCAACAAGGACTTCTACCGTGTGGATACGGCGCTCATCGTGCCCGTCGTCGACCCGGCGACCTGGCGCCTCGTCATCGACGGCATGGTGGACCAGCGCGTCGAGTTCACGATGGACGACATCCTGGGGATGAAGATGGACGAGTACGCCATCACCCTGACGTGCGTGTCGAACGAGATCGGCGGAGACCTCCTCGGCAACGCGATCTGGCTCGGCGTGCCGGTGCGTGATCTTCTCGCGAAGGCCGGTCCGCAGGCGGGCGCCGACATGGTGCTGTCGCGCAGCGTCGACGGCTTCACCGCCTCGACGCCGCTCGCCTCGCTGACCGATCCGTCGCTCGACGCGATCCTCGCCGTCGGCATGAACGGCGAGCCGTTGCCGCTCGAACACGGATTCCCGGTGCGGATGGTGGTGCCGGGGCTGTACGGCTACGTGTCGGCCACGAAGTGGCTTACCGAGTTGAAGGTCACGACCTTCGCTCAGGATGAGGCGTACTGGACACCCCGCGGCTACAGCGCGGAGGCGCCCATCAAGTTCTCGTCGCGCATCGACACCCCGAACTCGGGCGAGCCGGTCGATGCCGGAACGGTCG
>JACEFY010000220.1 GCA_016807485.1 Stenotrophomonas maltophilia
GGCCACCGCCGCCGATCGCGACGACGACCGTCTCGACGTCGGGCAGATCCTCGGCGACTTCGAGGCCGAGAGTGCCCTGACCGATGATGATGTCGCGATGGTCGAACGGGTGGATGAGCGCGGCACCCGTGCGCTCGGCGAACTCCGCCGCCAGCCGCAGCGGCGTCTCCACCGTCGCGCCTTCCAGAACGACCTCGGCCCCGTAGCCGCGCGTGGCGAGGAGCTTGGGCACGGGCACGCCGAGCGGCATGAAGATGGTCGCCGGGATGCCGAGCTTCTGGGCCGCGAGCGCGACGCCCTGCGCGTGGTTGCCGGCTGAGGCGGCCACGACACCGCGGGCACGCTCCTCCTCCGTCAGACGGGAGAGCCGGTAGGTTGCCCCTCGGATCTTGAACGACCCGGTGCGCTGCAGGTTCTCGAGCTTGAGGTAGACGGGCTGACCGAGTACGTCGGACAGGTGCTCGGAGACGTCGAACGGCGTCCGGACGATGACACCGCGGAGCGTCGCGGCGGCATCCTCGAACTCCGCCAGGGTGGGGATGGTCACGCGGGCTTCCTCCTCGATCGGGGCACGGTGCTCCAGATGAGGTCGTCGGAGCGGAAGCGCGCCTCGTCGCCGCTGTGCCGGCCGGAGAGGTACACCGCGACGACGTTGACGAAGGCGGCGAGCGGCACGGCGAACAGGGCCCCCGGGATGCCGGCGATCATCGCGCCGCCGGCCACGACCAGCACGACCGCGAGCGGGTGGACCTTGACGGCCGAGCCCATGAGGAGCGGCTGCAGGATGTGCCCCTCGATCTGCTGCACCGCGAGGACCACGACGAGCATCCACAGGGCGATCCACGGCCCGTTGTAGACGAGGGCGAGGAAGACGGCGAGGGCGCCGGTGACGACGGCGCCGACGAACGGGATGAACGCGCCGAGGAAGACGAGTACGCCGACCGGGATCGCCAGCGGCACACCCAGGAGGAACGCGCCGAGGGCGATGCCGGTCGCGTCGATCGTGGCGACCAGCAGCTGCGTGCGCGCATAGGTGACCACCGTCTTCCACCCGGTCTTGCCGGCGCCGTCGACGTCGTCGCGCGCCGCGCGCGGGAAGAGGCGCACGACCCAGCGCCAGATACCCGCGCCGTCGGCGAGGGTGCAGAGCAGGATGAAAAGCGTCAGCACGAGGCCGGTGAGGACGTGGCCGACGGTCGAGCCGACCGCGAGCGCGCCCGACCAGAGGAGGTCGGCCTGCTGCTGCAGGAAAGCTCCCGCCTGGCCGAGCAGGTCGTCGATCTGCGCGGACGTGAGGTGCAGCGGCCCGTCGACGAGGTACTGCCGGAACTGCTCGATCGCCTCCCCCGTGCGCGCCTGGACGCTCCCCCACTGTCGTGTGATCTGCCAGATCGCCAGCCACAGGAGGCCGCCGACGATGGCGATCGCGCCCAGCACCGAGACGACCAGCGCGAGCCACTTCGGCACGCGGTGCGCGAGCATCCACGTGAACGCGGGCCAGAGGAGCGCCGTCACGAGGATCGCCACGAGCAGCGGGATCACGAGGAGCTTCAGCTGGATGACGAGCCAGATGAGGATGCCGGCGGCGATCGCGATGACCACGAAGCGCCACGCGTAGGCGGTGGTCACGCGCAGTCCGCGCGGCAGCGACGACCCGATCTCCGTGGAGACCGACTTGTTGCGGATCGCATCGAGCAGGGAGCCGCGGGGCTTGTCTTCGGAGCCGCTCATCCCCCGAGTCTAAGCGCCCGTCGCGACCCGCGAACGCCCGTCAGAACTGGATGCGGGGCGGCTCGGCGATCGCCGCGCCGTCGACGACCTCGAAGAACTCCCGCTCGGTGAATCCGAGGTTGCGGGCGAAGAGATTGTTCGGGAAGACCTTGATCTTCGTGTTCAGTTCGCGGACACCGCCGTTGTAGAACCGGCGGGATGCCTGGATCTTGTCTTCGGTGTCGACGACCGACTGCTGCAGCTGCAGGAAGTTCTGGCTGGCCTGCAGTTGCGGGTAGGCCTCGGCGACGGCGAACAGCGACTTCAGCGCGTGCTGCATGTGGCCTTCGGCGACGCCGGCGTCGGCGGGCGACGACACCGAGAGCGTCTCGGCGCGCGCACGCGTGACGTTCTCGAACACCGCCTTCTCGTGCGCCGCGTAGCCCTTCACCGACTCGATGAGGTTCGGCAGGAGGTCGGCTCGGCGCTTGAGCTGGACGGTGATGTCGCTCCACGCCTCATCGACGCGCACGTTCAGCGCGACGAGCGAGTTGTAGGTCGCCCAGAGGTAGATGCCGACGATGACGACCAGTCCGACGACGATCAGGACCGGAATCAGCCATTCCATAGCGCTCCCATCGATTGTGTGCCCATCATATCCGCGCGCCGCCGGGCGCAACGCGCCCGTGGGAGCACTCCCAGGCCTTACTCACCCAGCACGCGATCGAGGTAGGGGTTGCGGAAGACCCGGTTCGGATCGAGCCGGTCGCGCAGGGCGACGAAGTCGTCGAACCGGGGGTAGCGCGGGCGGAGGGCGGCGGCATCCAGCGTGTGCATCTTGCCCCAGTGCGGGCGGCCGTCGTAGGCCAGCATGACCTCTTCGATCGCGCGGAAGTACTCCGCCGGGTCGACCCGCCAGTACCGGTGCACCGCGAGGTAGCCGCTCGCGCGGCCGTGCGCTGTCGACATCCACAGGTCGTCGCCCGCCGCCACGCGCACCTCCACCGGGAACTCGACCCGCCATCCGCGCTCGTCGACGACGCGCCGGAGCGCGCGGAAGGCGTCGGGAAGGTGCTCGAGGGGGACGGCGTACTCCATCTCGCGGAACCGGACCCCGCGCGCGGTCGCGAAGACGCGGTGCGAGGCGTCGGAGAACGTCCGGTCGCCCCAGATTTTCGCCGAGAGCCGGTTGATCGACGGGACGAGCGCGGGCACGGCGCGGCCGGCCGAACACACGGCCTGGTGCACGCCGTTGCCGACGAGGATGTCGTCGACGAATTTGCCGACGGGAGGAAGCGGAGCCACGGCTGCGTCGGCGGGGCCCCGGGTGTTCGTCTTCGTCAGGGCGACGTCGGTGTGCGGGAACCAGTAGAACTCGAAATGGTCGGCCGCCTCCGCGCGCGCGAGCAGGTCGTCGACGACGGCCTCCAGCGGCTCCGGACGCTCGACGGCGTGGAGGGTGAAGGCGGGGACGCACTGCAGGGTGACGTCGACGAGGATGCCGAGCGCTCCGAGGCCGAGCGCGACGGCCGGGAGGAGTTCGGGCGAGTTCTCCTCGTCGACCGTGAGCAGCTCGCCGTCGGCGGTGACGAGGGTCGCCGCGACGACCTGGGTCGCGATGCCGCCGAAGCGCGCACCCGTGCCGTGCGTGCCGGTCGAGATGGCACCGGAGATCGACTGCCGGTCGATGTCGCCGAGATTGGTCATCGCCAGGCCGTAGGGCGCGAGGAGCGCCGGAATGCGGTGCAGCCGGGTGCCCGCCAGCATCCGCACCCGAGACCGCTCGCGGTCGACGGTGACGATCCCCTGGAGCTCGGTGAGCTCGAGGAGCGTGCCGGGGGCCACGGCGATGCCCGTGAAACTGTGCCCCGCCCCGACGGCCTTGATCGGACGCCCGCGCCCCGCCGCCGACCGCACCGAGCGGCGGACGGCCTCGACCGTCGACGGGTACTCCACCACCTGCGGCCTGATCTTCTCGGTGCGGCCCCAGTTCTGCCACGTCCCACCCGGTCTGGTCACAGGAAGCTCTTCCCCTCGCCGCGATAGGTGGCGGCCTCGCCGACGAGCTCCGCCCCGGAGGTGAGGTGGTAGCGGTCGACGCGTTCGGCGAGCTCCCCGCTCTTGGCGTGCCGGAACCACACGCGATCGCCCACCCGGAGGCGTCGGGCGGCGTCGCCCTGCAGGGGCGTCTGGACTTCGCCGGCGCCCTCGCGGCCGAGGGTCTTCAGTCCCGGCGGCCAGACCGGGAGCGGCTGCCGCGAGGCGACCGGCGGTCCGGAGGCGATCCATCCCCCGCCGAGCACGGTGGCGATGTCGGGCGTGGGCTTGCGCACCACCTCGAGCGCGAAGGCGGCCGCCGGAGCGGGCGAAAACGCGCGGTAGCCGTCGAAGAGGTGCCCGGCGAGGAGGCCGGAGCCCGCCGTCGTCTCGGTGACGGCGAGGTCGGATGCCGTGGTCTCGAGCGATCCGGTGCCGCCGCCGTTGACGAACTCCAGCGGGGCGATCTCACGGAGGGCCGAGACGATCGCGCCGCGTCGGTCGGTGAGCTCCTGCACGGAGCGCCGCTGCATCCAGCGGATGACCGCGTCGCCCGAGCCGGTGTCATCGGGCTGACCGGCGATCTGGGCTTCGTACATCATCAGGCCGACGAGGCGGAACCCCGGCCGCGCGGCGATCGCACGAGCGAGGCGGGCGACCTCGGTCGCGTCGTGCACGGGTGAACGGCGCACGCCGATGTGACCGAGCACGGGGGCGCGCCAGGAGGCGTCGGCGTCGATCGCGAGGCGGATCGCCGGGCGTGCGGCGGGCG
>JACEFY010000221.1 GCA_016807485.1 Stenotrophomonas maltophilia
ACGCGGTCAGTGAGGACGAGCCGCCGCCGGTGATCGATCCGCGCCCGCCGGTCGCGGTCGACGACGCGTTCGGCGTGCGACCCGGCGCCCTGGTCTCGCTGCCCGTCCTGCTCAACGACCACGACCCCAACGAGGACGTCCTCGCGATCGATCCGGCATCCGTCGCCGGGCTCGATCCGGCGTTCGGGGTGCTCACCGTCACCGACGACCGGCAGCGCCTCGCGGTGCGGGTGTCGCCGGATGCCACGGGCAGTGCGACGTTCACCTACGCCGTCACCGACGGCACGACGGCCGACGGACTCCTGTCGGCTGTCGCGACGGTGACCCTGACCGTGGCGGGGGAGGCCGACGACGCCGCGCCCGGCTGGTGCGCGGTCGAGGAGTGCCAGCAGACCTGGCCGCGCCCCGACCTCGCCCGCGGCGGCACGCTGACCCTCCCGGTGCTGGGCGACTGGGTCGACCCCGAGGGCGACCCGCTCGTGCTGCTGTCGGCGACCGACGACTCCGGTTCGGGTCAGGTCGCCGCGACCCCGGAGGGGAACGTCGTCTATCAGCACGACGACACGGGCGCCGAGGGGGAGCAGCTCGTGTCGATCGTTCTGACGGTCGGCGATGCGCGCGGTGCGACGGCGACCAAGACGCTCGTCGTGCGCATCACGGGCGACCCGCAGCCCACCCTGCAGTCGTTCGCCGTGCTCGACACCGCCGGATCGCGCGTCACGGTCGACGTCGCCCCGCACGTCACCGGCACGGCCGGCGACATCAGCGTGACCTCGGCCCGTGTGCTCGACGACGCCGGAGCCACGGCGACCGTCGTCGGCGGGTCGACCGCGTTCGACTTCACCGCCCCGACGGCCGGCAGCTATCGGGTGGCCGTCACCGTGTCGGCGGCCGGTCAGGAGGCGACGGGCACCGTGCGCATCACGCTCCTCCCCGCCGACGCCCCCGCCGACCTGTCGACGGCGCCGGTCGTCGCCTTCGTGCGCCCGCAGGCCGATGCCACGGTCGACGTCTTCGCCGCCGTCTCCAACCCGACCGGCCGAGTGCTGCTGCTCAGCGACATCGTCCGCCATCCGGCGCCCGGCGCGAGCATGGATGCCGACGCGGTCGGCCAGAGTCAGCTGCGCGTCTCGGGGACCACCGCGACCGGCGACGCCGGGATCCTCGGGACGGTGACCTATCGGGTCAGCGACGGAACGGAGGACACGGGCTCGTCGGTCACCGGCGAGGCGACCGTGTACCTGCTGCCGGTGGCGAGCGAGCAGGCGCCCATCGCGGTCGACGACAGCGTCGTCGTGCGCGTGGGGTCGCAGATCGACATCCCGGTGCTCGCAAACGACATCTCCGCCGCGGGCACCCGGCCCCGCCTCGACCCCGAGTCGATCGTGTCGTCGGAGTCGGGCGTGCTCGCCTTCGCCTCCGGGGACGTGCTCCGCTACCTCGCTCCCGACGAGCCGGGACAGTACAGCGTGCAGTACCGCGCCTTCACGACGGGTGCGCCGACGCTCGGCGACCAGGCGACGGTGCGCGTGCGGGTCGTCGCCGACGACGACAACCGCGAGCCGCTCCCGCCGACGCTCAGCGGCCGGGTGCTGAGCGGGCTGTCGACGTCGATCGCGGTCGATGGGTTCGGCATGGATCCCGACGGCGACGTCGTGCGGCTCACCGACATCGTCGGCCAGCCCGAGCGCGGGTCGGCGGCCGTCTCCGCCGACGGCACGTCGATCGTCTACACGAGCGTCGCCGGCGACACCGGCCAGGTCGAGTTCACCTACCGCGTCGTCGACGCCTTCGGGGCGGCGGGGACCGGACGGGTGCGCATCGGCATCCTCGGGGGCGACGCCGACCCGAGCCCGATCACCTACACCGACTACGTCCACGTGCAGGCGGGCGCCGACAGCGTCATCCGCGTGCACCCGCTGGCCAACGACCTCGACCCCATGCAGGGGACGCTCCAGCTCACCGGCGTCCGCCCGGACGTCCCCGAGCGCGCGGAGGACGGCACGCCCTCGCCCGAGTATCAGCGCCTCGCCGACCGCGTCACCTCGGTCACCGATGACACCGTGACGATCGCCGCCGGCACCGAGCCCGGCACGATGGCCTTCCTCTACGACGTCGAGTCGTCGTCCGGCAACACCGCCCGCGGACTCCTCGTCGTGCGGGTCGTCGCGCAGCGCGTCCCCGACTTCCCCGTCGTCGACGACACCGTCCTCGGCGCGCGCGATCGCGACGACCTGCGTGCGGGGGTCGATGTGCTCGCCGGCAAGGTGCTGTGGTCGGGCGGTGACACGAGCACGCTCACTGTGGGCCTCTGGGGCGAACCGGAGGGCATCCGCGTGTCCGGCGCCCGCATCCGAGGCGATGTCGGCGACGAAGCGCGCCTCATCCCGTTCTCGGTGACCGGCCAGACCCCGGCGGGCCCCGTCACCGCCTATGCGTTCCTGCGGATTCCCGCGGCCTCGGAGGCGACGGTGTCGCTGCGCCCCGCCGTCGCTCCCGTGCGGGTCGGGGAGGGCGAGAGCGTCGCCTTCGACCTCGCCGACTTCGTGACCCGTCCGCGCGGCAGCGTGCTCGAGGTGGGCGAGCAGGTGCGCGCTTCCGGCGCGCGTGCCGAGGGCGTGTGCGCACGCGAGAGCGGCACCACGCTGCGCTATACGGCCGGCGCCGGTGCGCCGTGGAACGACGGATGCCTCGTCTCGGTGCGCGTGGCGGGGCAGTCGACGTGGGCGGTGCTCTCGATCCCGATCGTCGTCACCCCGATCGATCCGCAGCCGGTGCTCGCCGCCGCCTCGTACGAGATCGCTCCGGGGGACGGCTACTCCGTCGACCTCGGCACGCTCACGACCTGGCAGGGCCGGCCCGAAGCCATCGCCTACCGCATCGGCGGCGCGGCGGCCTCCTTCGATGTGGCGCTCGAGGGCGCGACGCTCACGATGCGCGCGCACGACGATGCGATCCCCAGCACGGTCGAGTCCGTGCAGGTCGAGGTGACCAGCCACGCCGGGGTCGTCCCGGCGCGAGTGACCCTCCGCGTCGGGGCGGCGCCCTCCACCCTCCCGCAGGGTGGCTCGGTCTCGCGGCAGTGCAGTCAGGCATCCGGATCGTCGTGCACGATCGACGTCATCGGGACTCCCGGTGAGGTGAATCCCCTGCCGTCGACGCCGCTCACCGTCGTCGCGGCCTCGTCCGCGAGCGCCTGCGTGGGGGTGACGTTCGAGGTGGCCGGCCCGACGCGCGTCGTCGCGCGCTGGACCGACGATGCCCCCGGCGCGACCTGCGCGGCGACGTTCACGGTGCGCGACGCGCAGGGGCGCCAGAGTGCCGCGGCGCGCGACGGACGTATCGTCCTCGACCTGCAGGGGTTCCCGAAGGCGCCCGCGAGCATCGCCCAGAGCGCGTACGCCGACGGTGCGCTCACCCTCCGCGTCGACCCCGGGGCCGCGGCGTCCGCTGCGCCGGCGATCACCGGCTTCGAGGTCCGCCAGGCCGCCCAGGTGGTCGCCACGTGCACGCCGCAGGGCGTCTGCCCCGAGATCGCCGCCCCCAACGGCGAGAAGCGCACCTACGACGTCGTCGCCGTCAACGCCGTCGGACCCTCCCGCACGTCCGTGCGCACCGTCGCGTGGGCGTACGACCCGCCCGCCGCTCCGACATCCGTCTCGGCCGCGCCGATCGTCACCGCCGGCGAGGGCGGGATGGCGTCGATCACGATGCGCGGGGTGGATGCCGCCGCCACCGGCGCGCTGCAGATCTCGAGCCCCGCGGGCGAGACCGTGTCGGTCGCCGTCGCGCTCCTCCAGACCGAGGTCACCCTCCCCTCGTTCCGCGTCGGATCGAACACGGCCACGACGGTGACGGTGACCCCGATCTCGCGCTTCGACGTGCCGCCGGGACTCCCGGGGCCGGCGATCGAGTCCGTCACCGTCGCGGCGAACGGCGTGGGCGCGCCGCTGTCGCCGACGCTCACCCTCACGGCGGTCAACACCGGCAACGGCCGCGCCGAGGTCACCGCCGTCGGGGCGGCGGCATCCGGCGGAGACGGCTCGAGCCTGCGGTACGGCATCGTGCCCGACGGCACCGCCTGCACGGTCTCCGACGCCGGCCCGCGGGCGGTGTTCCCGAACCTGCCCGACGGGCGCCAGTACACGTTCGTGCTGTGCGTGGAGTCGTGGGTCGACGGCGTCTCGTTCGGGCGCGCGACGACCACGGCCGAGGTCCGCGCGGCGCAGAACGGCGCGGCACCGCAGGGCTTCACCTTCGTCGTCGGGCCGACCGCGCGGGTCGACGGCGCCCGGGCGACCTGGACGATCGACGCCGCACCGACCTCCCCCGAGACCCCGCCGGCGAACAACGTCGCCGTCTTCGACCGGTTCCCCTCGAACGTCTTCGACAGTGACCCGCGCATCCGCGTGCGCTACGAGCACACCGCAGGCTGGTGGCAGTCGGCCTGGGGCCCGGTCACCCCCGCCCCCGGAAGCGCCCCGTACCAAGTGCAGGCGCGGTGGTCGCTC
>JACEFY010000222.1 GCA_016807485.1 Stenotrophomonas maltophilia
TGCCGGACACCTCGACCGTGTAGCCCTCGCCGACCTCGGCCCAGACGTCTTCGTACAGCGCGACCGCCTGGTACACCGACGCGACGTCGTGGTACCCGTCGGGCTGCGCGTCGCCCACCGCGAAGAACACATTGATCTTCCCCGGGGCGCGCACGTGCACCCGGCGATCGGGGATGCGGCTGAGGCTCACGCCGACGCCGAGCCCGCCCAGATGTCACCGATCCCGGCAGCGATCACATCGATCTGCTCGAGCTCCTCGGTGTCGAAAGCGGGACCGTTCGCCGCGGCGAGGTTCTCGTCGATCTGCTCCGTGCGCGACGCCCCGATGAGGGCCGAGGCGACGACCTCGTCGCGCAACACCCACTGCAGCGCCAGCTGGGCGAGGCTCTGACCGCGCTCTTTCGCGATGACATCGAGCGAGCGGAGCCCCTGCAGGGCCGAGTCGCTGAGCGACCCGCCCGGCAGCGAGAACCGCTGCTGCGACCGCGCCGAGGTACCGTCACCCAGGTAGCGGCTGGTGAGGAGCCCCTGCGCGAGGGGGACGAAGGCGATCGCGCCCATCTGCTCCTGGCGGAGCGCGCCGGTCAGCCCGTCTTCGATCCACCGATCGAGGATCGAGTAGGAGGGCTGGTGGATGAGCAGCGGCGTGCCGAGCGAGCGTGCGATGGCCGCGGCTTCGACGGTCTGGGGGGCCGAGTACGACGAGATGCCGACGTAGAGCGCCTTGCCCTGGCGCACGAGGGTGTCGAGTGCCCCGATCGTCTCCTCCAGCGGCGTGACCGGGTCGAATCGGTGCGAGTAGAAGATGTCGACGTAGTCGATGCTCATCCGCTGCAGCGACTGCTCGGCGCTCGCCAGGAGGTACTTGCGCGAACCCCAGTGACCGTAGGGCCCTTCCCACATGTCGTAACCGGCCTTGGAGGAGATGATCAGCTCGTCGCGGTACGGTGCGAAGTCCTCTCGCATCATCCGACCGAAGTTGGTCTCTGCGGATCCGTACGGCGGTCCGTAGTTGTTGGCCAGGTCGAAGTGGGTGATGCCGCGATCGAACGCGTGGCGAAGGAGCGCGCGCTGGTTGTCGAAGGGGAAGTTGTCGCCGAAGTTCCACCAGAGGCCGAGCGAGATCGGCGGGAGGTAGAGCCCGCTCTTGCCCACCCGGCGGAAGCCCGGTGCAGACGAGTAGCGGTCGGCGGAAGCGGCATAGGGGCGGTGCAGGTCGCCGCCGCGCGTGGGAGGGAAGCGGTCTTCGGTATCGGTCACCTCCCCAGGCTAGCGAGCACGGACGACGCCCGGGGCTCCGGCGAAACGTCGGAGAAACGAATCACGCCTAGGGTTGCCAAGGCCCCACACGGAAAGCAGGACGCATGACGCCACTGAAAGCACTGCCCGCGCACCCCCACCCCTGGTCGGCGCTGCTGACGCGCGACGATCTGCGCTGGGTCGACGGTGTGCTGCACATCATCCACGAGGATCTGACCCCCGAGCAGGCGCATGTCGCCGATCTCGTGCTCGTCGCCGACGCTCTTGCGGCGGCGGGGGTCGATGTGCTGCTGGTGCGCCATCAGCGACGGACCCCGGTCATCGTGGTGGATGCGGCGGATGCGGCGGCGACCCTCGGTGCGTTGGCGGATCTCGCCCAGGACGAGCCGGTGTACGTCAAGCCGCGCGGCGCCCGTCTCCGCCTGGCGACGGAAGGAGCCGATCTCGACACCCGCGCGCCGTGGTCGATGCGGGTGTTCCGACCGCGGGTCACCTCCAGCGGCGCCCTGCAGTACGGCCTGTCCGAGTCCGTGCGCGTCGAAGCTTGGCGGACGGACGACGACACGGTGCACGCGCCGCATCCGACCGCGTTGACGCGGCGCGTGTTCGCGGCCGCCGACCTGGTGCCCGCGACCGTCGAGCGCTACGGCCGCACGTGGCGCACCATCGACGGGATGTTCGACCCCCAGCCGGGCGAGGTCACCGCGGAGATCGACATGGTCTTCTCGTGGGTCGATGGATCGTCGAGCGCCTTCCAGCGGCAGCGCGCGGCCCAGCTCGAGGAGTACGTCGTCGGCGACGGCGACGACGGGCCCGCGCGGTACCGCCACGTCGACGAGCTGCGGTACGCGCTGCGGAGCGTGTACATGTACGCCCCATGGGTGCGACGCATCTTCATCGCCACCGACTCGCCGCGCCCGGCCTGGCTGGCCGACCATCCGGGCGTGACGATCGTGCGCAGCGACGAGTTCTTCGCCGACCCGACGGTGCTCCCCACCCACAACTCGCACGCCGTCGAGGCGCAGCTGCACCGGATCGACGGTCTCGCGGAGCACTTCCTGTATTCCAACGACGACATGTTCTTCGGGCGTCCCGTCGAACCGGAGATGTTCTTCACGGCCGGCGGCCTGTCGAAATTCGTCGAGTGCGCCATCCGCATCGGCTCGGGACCCACCCGTCTCGAGCGATCCGGGCACGACAACGCGCTGCGGGTCAACCGTGCGCTCCTGCGCGAACGCTTCGGTCGGACGATCCTCCGCGACCTCGAGCACTGCGCCGCGCCGCTGCGTCGGAGCGTCGCCGCCGAGCTCGAACGCGAGTTCGCCGACGACTTCGCCCGCACCGCCGCGTCGCGGTTCCGCTCGGCGACCGACATCTCGGTGACCAACAGCCTGTACCACTACTACGCGGCGATGACCGGCCGCGCCGTGTCGACCACCGACCCGCGGGTGCGCTACGTGCAGACGACGCTCGCCTCGTCGATCCGTGCGATGCAGCGGCTCGAGCGTCGGCGCGATGCGGACATGTTCTGCCTCAACGACGGGGGCGAGACCGAGGTGCCCGAAGAGCTGCGGGTGACGCTCCTGCGCGACACGCTGGAGCGGATGTTCCCGGTGCGCGCACCGTGGGAGCAGGACGCCGTCAGCGCAGTACCGGCAGCGGACGAGTCGGCGGCGCCGACGGCCGCTGGACGCTGACGCCCGAGATGCCCGCGTCGGCGAGCCGCTGACGCGCCGCCGCCGGGTCGGTGTACTCCATCACGCGCGGAACGTCGACGGGCACGACCGAGTGCACCACGGTGTCGTCGAAGACGTGCACGAGGTTGTACGACTGGGCGCCGTCCTGCGGGCGGGTACCGCCGACCGGAACGGTGAGGTCCTGCGCGTAGCAGGTCGATGACGCCACCGAGACGGGGATGCCGGCGAAGGTCGCGAACGTCGAATAGTGCAGGTGGCCGGCGATGATGGCGCGCACGTCGGTGCCGCGCGCGACGTCGGCGAGTCGGCGCTGGTCGCGGAGCTCCACCGTGGCGGCGAGCGCGAGGACGCTCGGCACCGGCGGGTGGTGCATCGCGAGGATGGTCCCGAGCGGGGCGGGCGTCGCGAGCACATCGGCCAGCCACGCGAGCTGAGCGTCCGAGAGCCCGCCGTGGTGGTGGCCGGGGACGGAGGTGTCGAGCGTGACGATGCGCAGGCCGTCGAACTCGTCGACCCGATCGATGGGGCGCAGGTCGGCCGAGTGGTCGTCCCAGAGCTCGGCGCGGAACGCGGCGCGGTCGTCGTGGTTGCCCATGACCCAGACGACGGGGGCGTCCAGGCGTGCCGCGAACGGCTCGATCATCGCGCGGAGGTCGGCGTAGGCGGCGCGCTCGCCGAGGTCGACGAGGTCGCCGGTGACGACGATCGCGTCGGGCGCGACCCCCGACGCCTCGATGACGCTCAGCGCCCTCGCCAGATGCTCGGCGCCCGAGACGGCATCCCAGATGCGGGAGCCGCCCGCGCGGAGATGAGTGTCACTGAGGTGCAGCAGAACCCGTTCGGGAGCGGGATGCTCGGCCATGCGCATGCCCATATGTTACAGACATGTTTCGTAACGCCGGGTGAACGTGACGCGACGTGTCGGTGTCTCCGGCGCCCTCAGCCGGCCGCGCGCGCGATGGCGACGAACTGGTCGATCGTGAGCTGCTCGCCGCGTGCCGTCGGGTCGACCCCGGCGGCGACCATGACCTCGGAGGCGGCCGCGGCCGACCCGCCGAGCACGGCCGACAGCGCCTGGCGCAGCATCTTGCGGCGCTGCTGGAAGGCGGCATCCACGATCGCGAACGTCCGACGCCGTTCCTCGTCGCTCCCCCGCGGCGCGGGATCGCGGTGGAAGCCGACGAGGACGCTGTCGACCCCCGGAATCGGCCAGAAGACCTGCCGCGAGACGGTGCCCGCCAGCCGCCACGGTCCGTACCAGGCCGCCTTGACGCTCGGTGCGCCGTACACCTTCGACCCGGGCGGCGCGGCGAGGCGTTCGCCCACCTCGGCCTGGACCATCACGACTCCGCGCTCGATGTGCGGGAAGTGCTCGAGGAAGTGCAGCAGCACCGGAACGCTCACGTTGTAGGGCAGGTTCGCGACCAGCACGTTCGGCTCGCCGGGGAGTTCGATGATCCGGAGCGCATCCGCGTCGACGACCTCGAGGGCCCCCGCGGGCACGCCGTGCGCGGCGGCCGTCGCGGGCAGCCGCTCGGCGAGCCG
>JACEFY010000223.1 GCA_016807485.1 Stenotrophomonas maltophilia
TCGCCCGGGGCGAACGCGTCACCGTCGGCCGCGCGGAGGGTGACCTCGATCCGCGGATCGGTGAGCGTGAACGCGGCCGCGAACACGCCGCCGCCGCTGAAGACCCCCGCCTCACGGGCGACGAGGTCGGCGGTCGCGGTGGCGCCGGCATCGATGAAGTACTCGCTCGTGAGGTCGCCCCACGGCGCGTCTTCGTCGAGTGCCGCGGCGACGACCCGGTCGATGTGGGCGCGGCTCAGCACGCGGTCACCTCCGTCTCCCGTTCGGAAAGCAGGGCGAACCGCAGGCCGCTGGGTCCGTCGGGCGCCTCGGAATGCGATCGGCCCTGCTTTTGCAACGCCGTCTGCGGAGCACCGGGGGCGTCGCGGCGGTAGTGCGCGCCGACGCTGACCGCGCGGGCCTGCGCGGCGGCGACGAGGACGGTGGCGACGAGCAGCAGGTTCGCATCCTCGTAGTGCAGCTCCGTGTCGGTGGCCGCCGGGAGCGCGCGCCAGGCGGCGAGGACGGATGCCGCGTGCGCCAGGCCCGCCGCGTCGCGGACCAGACCGGCGTCGGCCCACAGCAGCTCCTGCAGCGCCGCACGGGAGAACGGCGGCGCGTCGGGGGAAGGCGCCGCGGGACGTGCCGGAGCGGGGCGAGGCGGTGACACCGGCCATGCGCCGGAGCGCACGTCGGCGGCGATCACGTCGCCCGCGCGCGCGCCGAACACGGCGCCCTCCAGGAGAGAATTCGAGGCGAGCCGGTTGGCGCCGTGCACGCCCGTTCGGGCGACCTCACCCACCGCGTACAGCCCGGGGAGGGTCGTCCTCCCGTACAGGTCGGTCGTCACGCCGCCCATCAGGTAGTGCGCGGCGGGGGTCACGGGAATCGGCTCGCGCGCCCAGTCAAGACCGCGCTCGCGCACCGCCGCGTCGATCGTCGGAAAGCGCTCCGCGAGGAATGCCGTCGTCTGCTTGCGCGTGGGGCGCAGGCCCGTGGCATCCAGCAGCACCGGGCGGCCGCCCTGCCGCTCCATCGCCTCGGCGATCGCGCGTGCGACGACGTCGCGCGGAGCGAGCTCGGCGTCGGGGTGCACATCCAGCAGGAACCGGCGGCCTTCCTCGTCGCGGAGCACGGCGCCCTCACCGCGCACCGCTTCGGACACGAGAAAGGCGTCACCCACCGCGAGCACCGTCGGGTGGAACTGGACGAACTCCAGATCGGTGACGTCCGCCCCCGCCCGGAGCGCCGCGGCGATGCCGTCGCCGGTCGCGACCGGTGGGTTGGTCGTGTGGGCGTAGAGCTGTCCGGCACCGCCGGTCGCGAGGACGACGGCGTCGGCCGTCACGGTGCGGGGGATGCCGGGGATGCCGGGGGCGTCGCCGATGAGCAGCTCGACGCCGGTCACGCGGGTCGTGCCCGCGGCCGCCGTCTGCACGAGGTCGATGAGGAACGCGTGCTCGATGACCTCGGCGGCGCTCGCGCGGACGCGCGCGACGAGCGCCTTCTCGATGGCCGTGCCGGTCGCGTCCCCGCCTGCGTGCAGGATGCGGGGATAGGAGTGTGCGGCCTCGAGCCCCTTGACGTAGCTGCCGTCGGCGGCGCGGTCGAAGGCGACGCCGAGCGCGATGAGCTCGCGGATGCGGTCGGGGCCCTCGTCGACGAGCACGCGCACGGCGGCTTCGTCGCTGAGGCCGGCGCCGGCGACGAGGGTGTCGTGGAGGTGGTCGTCCGCGCGGTCGTCGTCGAACATGACGCCGGCGATGCCGCCCTGGGCGTAGCGGGTGTTGGCGGGCTCGAGCACGTCTTTCGTGACGAGGGTGACCCGGCTTCCGCCCGCCACGGCGTGGAGTGCCGTCAGCAGCCCGGCGATGCCCGACCCGACGACGAGCACGTGCGGGGCGGTCACGGCCGGGCCGCCAGCATGCGCTCGAGCGCGAGGCGCGCGGGGCCGGCGACGTCGTCGGGCACCGTGATGCGGTTGAGCACCTCGCCCGCGACAAGCGCCTCGAGCACCCAGGCGAGATAGCCGGGGTGGATGCGGTACATCGTCGAGCACGGGCACACCACCGGGTCGAGGCAGAAGATCTCGTGCTGCGGATGCTCCGCGGCGAGCCGCTGGACGAGGTTGATCTCGGTGCCGATCGCGAAGGTCGTCGGCTCGGTGGCGGCCATGATCGCCTTCCGGATGACATCCGTCGAGCCCGCGGCGTCGGCGGCATCCACCACATCCATCGGGCACTCCGGGTGCACGATCACGCGGACGCCCGGGTGCTCCGCGCGCGCCTTCTCGATCTGGCCCACGGTGAACCGGCGGTGCACCGAGCAGAAGCCGTGCCAGAGGATCACGCGGGCATCCGCGAGGGTCTCCTCATCGGAGCCGCCGAGCGGCTTCCGCGGATTCCACAGCGGCATCTGCTCGAGCGGCACGCCCATGGCCTTCGCGGTGTTGCGGCCCAGGTGCTGATCGGGGAAGAACAGCACGCGGCGTCCGCGCGCGAAAGCCCACTCCAGCACGGTGCGCGCATTGGACGACGTGCAGACGATGCCGCCGTGCCGACCGACGAAGCCCTTGATCGCCGCGGACGAGTTCATGTAGGTGACGGGGATGACGGGCACGAGGCCGTCGTCGCCCGGCGTGTCGAGGTCGCCGTAAACGTCCGCCAGCTGTTCCCAGCACTCCTCGACCTCGTCGATCGAGGCCATGTCGGCCATCGAACAGCCCGCCGCGAGGTTCGGGAGGATGACGGCCTGCTCGGGCCGGGAGAGGAGGTCGGCGGTCTCGGCCATGAAGTGCACGCCGCAGAAGACGATCGCCTCCGCATCCGGATGCGAAGCGGCGGCGTTGGCGAGCTGGAACGAGTCGCCCACGTAGTCGGCGTGGACGACCACCTCCTCACGCTGATAGAAGTGGCCGAGCACGACGACGCGATCGCCGAGCGTCTTCTTGGCCGCCGTGATGCGGGCGTGCAGCTCGAGCTCCGACGCCTCGCGGTATTCCGCGGGGAGCTCGCCCTGGCGCGGCGAGCCGGTGGGGATGACGTCGCCCATCGACGACCCGGGTCCGTAGCCCGGCCGGGTGTCGAAGTCCCAGGGGCCCGCGGCGAGGTCGGTATTGCAGGTCTCGCCCGAGCCGCTGCCGGCGACGATGGCCTGGATGCTGTGGTCGACGCTGGCATCGAGCGGTCGGCGCCGCAGCGTGATGTTGGTGGCGGTCATGAGCGTGCCTTATCTCGCGGAAAGAACGGGTTCGGGAAGGGGTCCGCGTTCGGCCAGTTCGACGTCCTGGTCGTAGCGGTAGAGCCGCGCGGGGCGGTGCGCGCCCGTGCGGAAGTCGTCGGTGGGGAGGAGGGTGCCGGAATTCTCGACCTGGCGGCGGAAGTTCGCGGGGTCGAGGGTTCGCCCGAGAAGCGCTTCGTACACCTCGCGGAGCTCGGCCAGGGTGAACAGTTCGGGCAGCAGGCCGTGGGCGATGCGGCTGTAGCCGACCTTGTTGCGCACACGCCAGAGGGCGTAGTCGACGATGTCGTTGTGGTCGAACGCGAGCTGCGGCAGCGTGACCGCGTCGAACCACGCGACGTTCTCGAGCTCGGTGGCCAGCGTCGTGTCTTCGCGGACGAGCGCCCAGTAGACGATCGAGATCGTGCGGGCGGGGGAGCGGCCGACGTCTCCGAAGGCGTAGAGCTGCTCGAGGAAGCTCGGCGCGAGACCCGTCGTCTCGGCGAGGGTGCGGGATGCCGCGGGCTCGAGGTTCTCTGTCGCATCCAGCCAACCGCCCGGGAGAGCCCACTGTCCCTCGTGCGGATCGCGCGTGCGCCGCACGAGCGGCAGGACGACCCGCGGTCGCTCGCCCGGTCGGTCGCGGCGCAGGCTGAAGATCACCGTCGACACGGCGACGCGGATCTCATCCGCGGGTGACCCTGTTTGTGTCATCATGACCATAACCTCGGGACCATCTTAGAGTCATCTGCACCTGAAGTGCAAAGCGGGTCACGACGCGCACCGCGGGTCACGGCGCGGCATCCGCTCAGGCTCGGCGGGGTCGCGGTTGCTAGCGTGGCCCGCGGAGGTCCTTTCGTGCTCATCGTCGACATCATCGCCGCGGTCGCCCTGCTGGTCGCGTTCGCGGCGGGGAGCTCGCGCGGATTCTTCGCCAGTCTCGGTACGATCGCGGGACTCGTCGCCGGTGCCGCCGCGGCGCTCTGGCTCGTCCCCCTCGCGACGCCTCTCGTCTCCGACCTCGTGCCGGCGGGGAGCTGGCGCACCGCCGCGCTCGCCGGGCTCGCCGTCGCGATCGTTCTCGTGGTCACGGCGATCGGCGCGGGCATCGGCGCGGCCGTCCGTCGCGGTGTCGACCGCACGCCCCTCCGCGGACTGGAGCGGTTCCTCGGCGGGCTGACGAGCGTCGTCGCGACAGCGCTCGCGCTCCTCATGATCGCGTCGGGCCTCAGCACCGCCGGCCTTCCCGGGGTGTCGCCCGCGATCGCGTCGTCACGCGTCCTCGGCTTC
>JACEFY010000224.1 GCA_016807485.1 Stenotrophomonas maltophilia
CTCCGCAGATGCGACGGCGTCCCGCGCGCCGATCCGCGCGGCGCGGGGGCCGGTGCGCACCGCCAAGAGCTGGGGCGCCGAGGCGGCCAAGCGCATGCTCATGAACAACCTCGACCCGGAGGTCGCCGAGCATCCCGACGACCTCGTGGTCTACGGCGGCACGGGCAAGGCGGCCCGCACCTGGGCGGCGTACGACGCGATCGTCCGCACACTCGACGAGCTCGAGCCCGACGAGACGCTTCTCGTGCAGTCCGGCAAACCGGTCGGCGTCTTCCGCACGCACGAGTGGGCGCCCCGCGTGCTCATCGCGAACTCGAACCTCGTCGGCGACTGGGCGACATGGCCCGAGTTCCGCCGCCTCGAAGAACTCGGCCTCACGATGTACGGGCAGATGACCGCCGGGTCGTGGATCTATATCGGCACGCAGGGCATTCTGCAGGGGACATACGAGACCTTCGCCGCCGTCGCCCGCTCGCTCGGGCGCACCGATCTCACCGGGACCCTCACGCTCACGGGCGGCGCGGGCGGCATGGGCGGGGCGCAGCCTCTCGCCGTCACGATGAACGGCGGTGCGGTGCTCATCGTCGACGTCGACGAGTCGCGTCTCGCGCGGCGCGTCGCACACGGGTACCTCGACGAATACACGGCCGACCTGGACGCCGCCGTCGCGCGGGCGTCGGAGGCGCGCGCCGCCGGCGCCGCCCGGAGCATCGGGCTCGTCGGCAACGCCGCCGACGTGTTCCCCGAGCTCCTGCGGCGACGGCGCGCGGGAGAGATCGACATCGACATCGTCACCGACCAGACCAGCGCGCACGATCCGCTCGCGTACCTGCCGAGCGGCGTGGACGTCGTCGCGTGGAAGGATGCCGCGGCATCCGACCCCGCCGGCTTCACCGACCGGGCCCGCGCCTCGATGGCCGCGCAGGTCGCGGCGATGGTCGGCTTCCAGGACGACGGCGCGGCGGTCTTCGATTACGGCAACTCGATCCGGCGGGAAGCCGAGCTGGGCGGATGCGACCGCGCGTTCGCCTTCCCCGGGTTCGTGCCCGCCTACATCCGACCGCTCTTCGCCGAAGGCCGGGGGCCTTTCCGCTGGGTGGCGCTGTCGGGGGACCCGGAGGACATCGCCAAGACCGACCGCGCCGTCGCCGAGCTCTTCCCCGCGGACACGGCGTTGCAGCGCTGGCTGGAGAAAGCCGGGCAATCGGTGCACTTCGAGGGGCTGCCGGCCCGCATCTGCTGGCTGGGCTATCAGGAGCGCCACCTCGCGGGCCTGAAGTTCAACGAGATGGTCGCGTCCGGCGAGCTCGCCGGGCCCATCGTCATCGGTCGTGATCACCTCGATGCCGGATCGGTCGCGAGCCCGTACCGCGAGACCGAGGCCATGGCCGACGGCTCCGACGCGATCGCCGACTGGCCGTTGCTCAACGCACTCCTCAACACCGCGTCCGGCGCGTCGTGGGTGTCGATCCACCACGGGGGCGGCGTCGGGATCGGACGCTCGATCCACGCCGGCCAGGTGACGGTCGCCGACGGCACGCCGCTTGCGGCGGAGAAGATCGCGCGCGTTCTCACGAACGACCCCGGGACGGGCGTGATGCGGCATGTGGATGCCGGGTACGAGCGCGCGCGGGAGGTCGCCCGCGAGCGTGGACTGAAAGTGCCGATGCTGTGACCCGCACGCTGATCACGAACATCTCCGAGCTGACGACGAACGTGGCGTCTCCGGGAGATGCGTGCGGGACGCTTCGCGATGCCGCGGTGCTGATCGACGACGACCGTGTCGCATGGGTCGGGCCGGCGGCGGATGCGCCCGCGCGGGAACCCGGGCTCGGCGTGGTCGACGCCGGCGGGCGCGCCGTCATCCCGGGTTTCGTCGACAGCCACACGCACCTCGTGTTCGGGGGCGATCGCGCCGACGAATTCGAGGCGCGGATGGCGGGGCAGGCGTATGCCGCCGGCGGCATCCGTCGCACGGTCGCGGCGACCCAGGCCGCCACCGACGACGACCTGCGCGCGCGGCTCCGCGGGTTCGTCGCCGAGATGCACGCGCAAGGCACCACGACCTTCGAGGTCAAGACGGGCTACGACCTCACTGTCGCGGGCGAAGCCCGGCTCGCGCGCCTCGCCCGCGAGGTCACCCCCGAGGTCACCTTCCTCGGGGCGCACGTCGTCCCGACCGAGTACACCGACGATCGGGATGCGTACGTCGCGCTCGTCTGCGGCCCGATGATGGATGCCGTCCGGCCGCACGCGCGCTGGATCGACGTCTTCTGCGAGCGGGGCGCGTTCACTGAGGCCGAGACCGAACGCATCCTCCGCGCCGGCGTCGCCGCGGGCCTCCGGCCGCGCGTGCACGGCAACCAGCTGGGCGCGGGGGCGGGGGCGCGGCTCGCCGTCGCGCTGGGCGCGGCATCCGTCGACCACTGCACGTATCTCGACGACGCCGACGTCGCCGCGCTCGCCGGCTCCGACACCGTCGCTACCCTGCTGCCGGGGGTGGAGTTCTCGACGCGGCATCCCTACCCGGAAGCCCGCCGTCTCCTCGATGCCGGCGTGACCGTCGCGCTCGCGACCGACGCGAATCCAGGCACGAGCTTCACGACGTCGATGCCGCTCATGATCGCCCTCGCGGTGCGGGAGATGGGGATGACGGTCGCCGAGGCCGTGTGGGCGGCCACCGCCGGCGGTTCGCGGGCCCTCGAGCGCACCGACGTCGGCGTGCTCGCCCCGGGGATGCGTGCCGACCTCGTCGTGCTGGACGCGCCGACCCGCACCCACCTCGCGTATCGGCCCGGTGTGCCGCTCGTGACCGCGGTCTATCGGGGCGGAATCCGCGTCGGGTCCGCTCCCGCTTGACCCTCTCACTGTGTCAAGGTCGAGCATGGTCTCCACCATGTACACCATCGGAGAGTTCGCGGCCTTCGGGCACGTCAGCGCCCGCATGCTGCGTCACTACGACGCGATCGGGCTGCTGCGGCCGTCCGAGGTCGATGAGCGGTCGGGCTACCGACGCTATGCGCCGGAGCAGCTCGGCCACCTGCTGCGGATCGTCGAGCTGCGCGACTACGGCTGCTCGCTCGACGACATCGCCGCGGTGGTTGACGCCCCGCGGGCGATCGGGGCCATCCGGGCGAGGACGCGCTCCGCGACCTGCTCGAGCGGCGCCGAGCGGAGTTGACGGAGAGCCTCGCCGTCGACGCCTCCCGGCTGCGGCGACTCGAAACGCGACTCTCCACCCACCGCGCCGTCCAAGGCCTCACACACGGCAACGCTGAAGGCGCCACACAAGGAGAGACCCCCATGACCGACATCACCTACACCTCGATCGACCCCGTCACCGTCTACGCCGCGAGCGAGATCGCCCCGGGCTCGGGGCCGGAGAACGTCGGCCCCATCGTCGACCGGATCCTGCCGCCCCTGCTGGCCGCGCTGCAGGAGTCGGGCGTCGACTTCCGCGAGCCCGGGATCTTCTGGTACGAGCCCGTCGACGGCACCGACGACCTGCGCGTCTGGGTGTCGTGGACGGCGGGGCCCGACCCGGTGCCCGGCGACGCGTGGGAGGTCGTCGAGCTGCCCGGCATCGAACGCGCCGCCACGTACACCCACCACGGCGACATGCCCGGCATCGGCACCGCCTGGCACCACCTCATGTCCGCGGCCGCAGCCGCCGGCGACGAGTTCATGGGGCCCTGCCGCGAGGTCTACGTCTACGCCGAGGGTCCGCAGTCGGAGTGGATCACCGAGCTCCAGCAGCCCGTCCGATAGGGGTCAGCGCCCGGGGGTGTCGATGTCCCAGACGTCCGGGTCGAGCGCCGTGGCGACCTCCCAGTCGGACGCGTCCCACCGGAATGTCGCGACGGCGCACGTGGGCATGTGGCCGATGCCGCCGCCCGAGAGGCGCTCGGCGAGCACCGTCATCCCCGGGTCGTGCGCGACGACCATCACCGAGCGGGCGCCGCGGGCCGCTGCCGCGTCGAGCAGCGTGCGTGCCGAGGCGCCGTAGAGGTCGGGGTCGGGCTCGGGCTCGAGGCCGAGTTCCGCGCCGAAGAACCCCGCTGTGGTCGCCGCGCGCAGGGCCGTGGAGGTCAGGAGCGCCTCGACGGCGACGCCGGATGCCGCCAGCCGGCCCGCAAGGCGCCGCGCGGCCGCGGGGGCATCGCCCCGACCGCGCGCGTTGAGGGGTCGGTCGTGGTCGTCGAGCCCGGGATCGCCCCAGTCGCTCTTCGCGTGCCGCACCAGGATGAGGGTGGTCATGTCGCCGCCTTCCGCTCATGGATTCCCGCGAGCATCTCCAGCACGCACAGCGCCGCGAGGCGCACGGTGCGGCCGTCGGGGGCGTCGGCGGTCGCATCCACCTCGACGATGTCGGCGCTCGCGACCCGCCGATCGGCCGACAGCGTGCGCACGAGGGTGCGGAGCTCCCATGCTGCCAGGCCCCCGGGCACCGACGCCGGACATCCCGGTGCGACGGC
>JACEFY010000225.1 GCA_016807485.1 Stenotrophomonas maltophilia
CACCAGGCGAACTCGAACTCCGCCGCGACGTCGCCCTCGGGCACGTGGCGCATCGACAGCTCGGTCAGGAGGGGCTCGAGACCCATCGCGGCGAGCTCGCCGCGCAGCGTGGCGCGCTCGACGAGGTTGTCGAACACGTCGGATTCGGCGGCGAGGCCGGCGAGAGTGCGCAGCAGCTGCGGGATGGGGAGGGCGGCGAGCGCGTCCGTGCGACCCAGCGCCTGATCGAGCGCACCGAGGTCGGCATGCACGCGCTGCCACGCCGTCGCGACGTCGTCGAGCCCCAGCGGGATCTCGGGGGTGACCCCGGCATCCACCAGGCGCTCCCACTGCGCGCGCTGCTGCTGCACCCGCAGCAGCGACTCGTGCATGTCGGTGATGTGCATGCCGGGACGCACGTACTCTTTCGACAGGTGCTTGAGGCGCCGCCGCTGCGGGCCCGACATCGTCGCCGAGTCGCGCCGCGGACCGTGCGCCTGGATCAGCTCGTCGAGGGGACGCTCGAACACCGTCATGCTGAACCGGTCGAGCGAGGCGCGGATGCCCTGGAGCAGCTGGATGTAGCCGCCCAGCTCCGCGACGGTCGCGAACGGACGCATGCGCGTCTGCCCGATGAGCTCGTAGCCGCGCTCGAGGATGGAGGGCACGTCGGCGCGGTGCAGGCGGCCGGCGAGCGCGTGCGCGCCGCGCGCCTCGTCGGTCGTGGTGAAGGCGACGCCGTACCACGGCGAATCGTCGGGTCCGAAGCGGAACTCCCCGAGGCGGGCCGCCGTCGACAGCGTGGTGGCCGCCTCGGCGCGTCGCGTGCTGAGGGTGCGGAGCGTCGCGAGGTCGAACCGCGTCTGCGCGCTCGGCTGCGGCACCGTGCCGGCGATGGTCGTGAGTGTGCGGAGGGCTTCCAGCGGCGAGACGCCGATCTGGGGATGCCGGTGGGTGAGCGCCACGCGGTAGTCGCGCAGCACGGTGCGCAGGCGCACGAGGGCGTCGTCGACGTCGGCGACCTTAGGCGGCACAGCCTTCTCGTTGCGGGCGATGGCCCGGATGAGATCGCGGCGCAGCTGACCGGGCGAGACGGCGAGGCCCGGCAGGCCGATGCCCGCGAGGCGGTGCCGCACACCCTCGAGGGTGGAGCGGCGGGCGCTCACGACGAGCACGCGCTTGCCGGCGCGCACGAGCTCGCCGACCGCGTTGATGACGGTCTGGGTGCCGCCGGTGCCCGGGAGGGTGTGGACGGCGAGCGACTGTCCGGTCGCGATGCGGGCGAGCACGGCTTCCTGCTCGGCATCGGCGTCCAGCAGCAGCCGGTCGGAGGCCGGCGGACGATCGTCGGGGCCGATGATCTTCGGCAGGCCGCGGACGAGCGAGACCGTCTCGCGGTCGGACACGTGTCCGGCGAGCGCGTTGAGGAACGGGTGGTCGAGGTCGGCGGCATCCCGCTGCATGGCGCCGGCGACGTCGGCGAACGTCGAGACGACGAGGCGCGGCTGCACGGTGAACGTGTCGATGTGCGAGGTGAGCGCGCGCAGGTGGTCGATGACGGGCTGCGGCTTGAAGAGGCCGCCCTCGTCGGCGAGACCCGCGAGGGCGCGACCGTCGATGACGATGCCGAAGTGCGTGCGGGCGGCTTCGACGAGCTCCGGGTTGATCGTGAACGAGCCGTGCAGCTTCAGGTCGAAGTCGGTGTGGTGCCGGCGGATGGCGAGCGGCCGCAGCAGCACCGGCGCCGCGTACGGCACACCCCCGATGCGCCAGGCGGCGATGCCGACGGCCAGGTGCACGGTGTCGAGGCCGCGGGTCGTCCGCAGCTCGACGTCTTTCGCGGCGATGCGCTCGGCGGCCATGCGCGCGGTGCGCAGCGCCACCTCGTCGCGGAAGAGGTTGGAGAGGAGGGTCGAGCGGCCCGTGATGAACTGCGGCAGGCTGCCGGGGTGGGCTTTCGTGATGTCGATGCCCGCGTCGCCCGCATCCGTGTAGTGCACGAGGGTGGAGAGCCCGCCGAGCGCGCCCGCCTCTTCGCGCAGGCGACTGCGTTCGGATGCGGCGACATGTTGCACGGTCACGCCCGGCTCGGACAGGTCGAGGTCGCCCGGGGTCACCGAACTCTCGCGCTCGACGTCGTTCACGCCTCGCACAGCTCCGCCATCTCCTCGCCACACACGAGCCACCTTAGGCTCGCCGGGGCGCAGAAACGCGCTAGCACGGCCGGTGTCGCCGTATTGCGCGCCGTCGGAGCCTCCTCCCCAGGCGGATGTTCCGACCGACTCTCCCCCGATCGGGCCGACGCCGGACGCCCCGGCCGCCCGTCCGGCCATCATGGGAGCATGACCCACGCAGCGTTCTCGGTGCACCCGACACCGATCGGCGAGGCCCTCATCGTCGTCACCGACGAGGGCCTCGCCCACCTCGAGTTCCTCTCCGACGCGGCCGCCGTGCCCGGCGAGCTCGGGCGCATCGGGCTCGTCCTCCACACCGTGCCGGTGGAGGATGCCGCGGCCACCGCGCACGTGGTCACCCAGCTCGACGAGTACTTCGCGGGGCGGCGCCGGAACTTCGACCTGCCGCTCGACCTCGGCGCCGCGGCGGGGTTCGTCCACGCGGCGCTGGAGGCGATCTGCCGCGTCCCCTACGGACAGCGCGCGTCGTACGCGGAGGTCGCGATCGACGCCGGTTCGCCGGGCGCGAACCGCGCGGTGGGATCGGTGTGTGCGCGCACGCCGATCTCGCTCGTCATCCCCGCGCACCGCATCGTCCGCAGCGACGGCTCGCTCGGGGAGTACGGCGGGCATCCCGAGCGCAAGCGCTTCCTCCTCGAACTCGAAGAACGCGTGCTGGAAGAACGCGTGCTCGACGAGCGCGTCGCCGCATCAGACCCCTCCGGCGTGTAGGCCGCCGCAGGGCGGCACACGGGGCCGGGGTGCGCTCCACCCCGGCCCCGTGTGCCGAACTCCGCCGAAGGCGGCCGATCTCAGCGCGTCAGTGGTCGACGGCTTTCTCGGCGCCGTAACCGGTGAGCGAGCGGACATCCATCTCGGCCGCCTTCTCCCGGCTCTCCCGGCGGGTCGAGGTGACCGACCCCAGCCACCCCAGGAAGAACCCAAGCGGGATCGACACGATGCCGGGGTTGTTGAGCGGCCAGATCGCCGTGCCGACGTTCTTGAACACACTCGTCTCGGTGCCCCAGAAGACGGGCGAGAGGACGATGAGGATGACGGCCGCCGCAAGGCCTCCGTACATGCTCCACACCGCGCCGCGCGTCGTGAACTTCCGCCAGAACAGCGAGTACAGGATCGTCGGCAGGTTCGCCGACGCCGCCACGGCGAACGCGAGCGCCACGAGGAACGCGACGTTCTGCCCCTGCACGCCGATGCCGCCGAGGATCGCGAGGATGCCGATGACGATCACCGTGCGCCGGGCGACCTTGACCTCGCCGTCCGGCGGGACGTTGCCCTTCTTCACGACGTTCGCGTAGATGTCGTGGGCGAACGACGCGGCCGCGGTGATCGTGAGGCCGGCGACGACCGCGAGGATCGTCGCGAAGGCGACCGCCGAGATGAACCCGAGCAGCAACGGCCCGCCGAGCGCCTGCGCGAGCAGCGGTGCGGCGGAGTTCACGCCGCCGGGCGCCGCCTTGATCACCTCGGGGCCGACGAGCGCTCCGGCGCCGTAGCCGAGCACGAGGGTGAGCAGGTAGAAGAGCCCGATGAGCCAGATCGCCCAGACGACCGACCGGCGCGCTTCCTTCGCGGTGGGCACGGTGTAGAAGCGCATGAGCACGTGCGGGAGACCCGCGGTTCCGAGCACGAGCGCGATGGCGAGGGAGATGAAGTCCCACGGGTTCTTCCCGTACTGCAGGCCCGGCCCCAGGATGGCGTCTTTCGGGTCGGTGGCCGAGGCTGCCACGGCCGACTCGAGCAGCGTGTTGAGGTTGAATCCGTTGATCGCGAGCACCCAGATCGTCATCACGATCGCGCCGCCGATGAGGAGGAACGCCTTGACGATCTGCACCCAGGTCGTGCCCTTCATCCCGCCGATGAGCACGTAGACGATCATCAGCACGCCGACGACGGCGACCACGAGCGACTGCCCGAGCTTGTCGTCGATGCCGAGGAGGAGCGACACGAGCCCGCCGGCGCCCGCCATCTGCGCGAGCAGATAAAAGAAGCACACCGCGAGGGTCGTGAGCGCCGCCGCCATCCGCACCGGGCTCTGCTTCAGCCGGAACGACAGCACATCGGCCATCGTGAACTTGCCGGTGTTGCGCATGAGCTCGGCCACGAGCAGCAGCGCGACGAGCCACGCGACGAGGAAGCCGATCGAGTAGAGGAAGCCGTCGTAGCCGTTGATGGCGATCGCGCCGACGATGCCGAGGAACGATGCCGCCGACAGGTAGTCGCCGGCGATGGCGAAACCGTTCTGCGGCCCGGTGAACGACCGGCCGGCGGCGTAATAGTCGGCCGCCGTCTTGTTGTTGCGGC
>JACEFY010000226.1 GCA_016807485.1 Stenotrophomonas maltophilia
CCCGTCGGCGCGTGCGCGTACCCGGCTTCCTGCAGCATGCGCGCGACGGGACCGTCCGCCGCCCGCGCGTTGTCCCCCGGATCCCGCGCCGGCCAGAGCCACGGCGATGCCACCAACAGCATCCCGGCGGCGAGCACCGCACCCCACAGGATCGTCATGGCCGGCCCCCGGTGGGCACGACCACGGTCTCGACTCGTCCGTCTGTGACGGTCCCCGTCGTCCGCACGACCTCCTCAACCGCGCGATGGCCGTCTGGACCGCGCCGGCAGTGCACGACGAGGTCGACCGAGGCCGCGATGGCCGGGAGGATGAAACCCGCATCGATGTTCTGGCCCGCCAGCAGCGGCAGAGCGGAGAGCTTCCGAAGGGCCTCGTCGGCCGAGTTCGCGTGGATCGTCGCCGCGCCCGGCACACCGGTGTTGAGGGCGAGGAGCAGATCGAGCGCCTCCGCATCCCGCACCTCGCCCACCACCAATCGGTCGGGCCGCATCCGGAGTGCCTCCTTGACGAGTCGCCGCAGACTCACCGCACCGGTGCCCTCGAGGCTCGGCTGCCGCCCCTGCAGCGCCACGATGTCGGGTGCCCGCGCCGCCAGTTCGAAGGTCTCCTCGACCGTGACGATGCGGTGATCCGGCGGGCAGGCGCCGATCAGCGCCGCCAGGAGCGTGGTCTTGCCGGCGTGCGTCGCCCCCGAGACGAGGATGCTGCTTCCCGCCGCCATGGCGTCGGTGAGGAACTGCGCGGTCTCCGATGTCAGCGAGCGCGCCGCGACCAGGTCGTCCAGCGTCCGGTGCGAGGCGAGGAACTTCCGGATGTTGACGGCCCAATGGGCACGGGTGATGTCGGGGATCACGCAGTGCAACCGGGACCCGTCCGGGAGCGATGCGTCGACGAACGGCTGGCTGAGGTCGACGCGGCGGCCGGTGGCGTGCAGCATCCGCTCGACGAGATCGCGGACGGCCTGATCGGTCAGCACGAGCGGCGCGCGGTGACTGCGCCCGCCCCGCGCGAAATAGACCCGGTCGGGCGAGTTGATCCAGATCTCCTCGATCGTCGGGTCGTCCAGGAGCGCCTGGAGCGGCCCGAAGCCCGTGACCGACGCCAAGACCGCGCGCACGCAGCCTGCCTCGTCCTCGATGAGGTCGAGCCCGCGAGCCAGCGCGAAGTCGTTGTGCGCGCGCACCTCGGCCGTCGCCAGCTGTTCGGCCCTTGCGGGATGCCGCTCCGGATCGGTCTGCTCCGCGCGCAACCGGTCGCGCACCCGCTCGGCGACGGCCCGCACGGCTGCGGCGTGCGGACCCGCGGTGGCGGAGGAGACGGGAGCGATGCTCACCCCGGCATCCTCACAACTCGTGGACGCGAACGCCGAGATTATCCACAGCCCGCTCCTCGACTATGTGGTCCGACCACAGATAGGATCGGAGTCGTGCTGACGATCCCCGATACCCTCGCCGCTCAGGCCGACGCGGCGGTCCACAAGTCCGACGGCCTGCGCTCTCCCGTGCGGTTCCTCGTCTCCGGCATGCTCGCGGGCGCGTACATCGGCATCGGCGTCGTGCTCATGGTGTCGACCGCCGGGCCGCTGATGGCGACGGGCGACGGTCTCGCCAAACTCGTGAGCGGGCTCGTGTTCGGCGTCGCGCTGACGCTCGTCGTCTTCGCGGGTGCCGATCTCGTGACCTCCGCGATGATGGTGCTCCCCCAGGGTGCGCTGATGCGCACTGTCGGCCCGTGGCGGGCGCTCGGCGTCGTCGCCGCCACCTTCGCCGCCAATCTCATCGGATCCCTCCTGTTCGCCGCCCTCATCGTGTCCTCCGGCGTGCTGCACTCGAACGCCGCCGCCGGCCAGATGCTGGCGGGCATGCTCGAAGGCAAAGCACACGAGGGGCCGCTCGAGCTCTTCGTCCGCGGCATCCTCTGCAACGTGCTGGTCTGCCTCGCGATCTGGATGTGCGCGCGGGTGGCCTCGGACGTCGCGAAGATCCTCCTGATCTTCACCGCCATCCTCGCCTTCATCAGCTCGGGGTTCGAGCACGTCGTGGCGAACATGACGACTTACGGGATCGGGCTTTTGTCGGGCGACCCGCACGCGACCCTCGGCCTGTTCGCCGGCAATCTGCTCTGGGTGGGACTCGGCAACCTCGTCGGCGGTGCGGTGGTCGTCGGCGTCGGATACTGGGTGATCGGCGGGTCGCCGCGCCGTGTCCCGAGCCCGGCCGCGGCGGGGGCCGCCGAGACGGAAGCGTCAGCCCTGCGCCGATAGACTGAGGCTCCCGCGGGAGTGGTGAAATCGGCAGACACGCAGGATTTAGGTTCCTGTGCCTTCGGGCGTGTGGGTTCAAGTCCCACCTTCCGCACGGATGACGCAGGCTACGCTCGAACGGTCTGCGATCGCCGACATCCACCCCGCCCACCGATCGACGGGAACCGCGTGCACTCTCTGGCCCTCATCCCCTGGCTCGACCCGGCTGCCATCATCGAGAGCGCGGGCCCGTGGGCCTTGCTCGTGGTGTGCTTCATCGTCTTCGCCGAGACCGGCCTGCTCATCGGCTTCCTGCTGCCGGGCGACACGCTGCTGGTGATCTCGGGCCTGCTCTCGCACTCCACCGAGACGTTGCCGCACGGGGTCTTCGGTGTGAACGTGTGGTGGGTCGCGCTCCTCATCGGCCTGGCCGCGTTCGTGGGTGGTGAGGTCGGCTACTACATCGGCCACAAGGGCGGCCCGGCGGTCTTCGAGCGCAAAGAGTCGGGCCTCTTCAGCCGCAAGAACGTCGAGCGCACGAACGCGTTCTTCGCGAAGTACGGCGGGCTGACCGTCATCCTCGCGCGCTTCGTCCCCATCGTGCGCACGTTCGCGCCGGTCGCGGCCGGCGTGGGACACATGCCGTGGCGGCGCTACTCGCTCTACAACCTCATCGGCGCCATCCTGTGGGGTTTCGGCCTGACGATGTTCGGCTACCTCATCGGCTTCATCCCCCCGGTGGCCACCTTCGTCGAGAACTACATCGACCTCATTCTGCTGACCGCCGTCGGCGGAACGGCCCTCGTGACGCTGTGGCACTACTTCTCGGAGCGCCGCGCCGTGCGCAAGGAGAAGGCCGCGGGCGCGGCACCCGTGACGGATGCCGCCGAGGCCTCCGCCCTCACCCTCCCGCCGGAGGCGTTCGAGGTGGCACCGGAGGTGCACCGCGTCGCGCCCGAGGTGTTCGATGCGGGCGAGGATGCGCCGCCGCGCGGTGGCGCTCCGACCGCCTGACCTCGCTCAGGACGCCTTCTTCGCCTTCGACGCCTTCTTCTTCGGCGCGGGCTTCGCGGACTCCTTCGCCTCCTCGGCGCGCGCGGCACGGCTGCGCTCCACGCTCGCTTTGAGCGCGGCCATGAGGTCGATGACCTCGCCGCCCGCATCCTTCTCCGGACGCTCGCCGAACGTCTCGGACGTGTCCAGCGCGTCGCCCTTGTCGAGCTTCGCGTCGATGAGGGTGCGCAGTTCCTGCTGGTATTCGTCGACGAACTGCGTCGGGTCGAAGTCGCTCGAGAAGCTCTCGACGAGCGAGGCCGACAGCTCGAGCTCCTTGGTGGAGATCTTCACCGGTTCGTCGAGCGACGCGAACGAGGCCGTCCGCACCTCATCCGCCCACAGCAGCGTCTGGAGCACGAGGACGTCATCCCGCACGCGGAGGGCGGCCAGGCGGGTCTTCTGGCGCAGCGAGAACCGGACGATCGCCGTGCGGTCGGTCTGCTCGAGCGTCTTCCGCAGCAGCACGTAGGCCTTCGGCGAGGCGGAGTCGGGTTCGAGGTAGTAGGCCTTGTCGAGCGTCAGGAGATCGATCTGGTCGCTCGGCACGAATTCCACGACCTCGATCTCGCGGCTGCGCTCGGCGGGCAGCGAGGCGATGTCGTCGGCTGTGAGCACGACGGTGCGCTCCCCGTCGTCGTAGGCCTTGTCGATCTCGGCGTAGGGCACGATCTCGCCGTCGAGTTCGCAGATGCGCTGGTAGCGGATGCGGCCGCCGTCGGCGGCGTGCACCTGGTGCAGCGGCACGTCGTGGTCTTCGGTGGCGGAGTAGACCTTCACCGGCACGTTCACCAGGCCGAAGGTCAACGCGCCTTTCCAGATCGTCCTCATCACCCCAGTCAACACCGGTGACCCCCGGCGGCGCCAGAGAGGGGCGGTGCCGGGCCGGTGGCGGCCCGGGCATTAGCCTGTCGGCATGGCCGCCGGAGGACAGCTCGTCGAGATCGACGGGCGTCGACTGCGCCTGAGCAATCTCGAGAAGGTGCTCTACCCGGCCTCCGGCACCACCAAGGGCGAAGTGATCGACTACTTCTCCCGGATCGCGCCGGCGATGCTGCCGCATCTGCGCGGTCGTCCGGTGACGCGGCTGCGCTGGCCGGACGGCGTGGACCGCCCGCCGTTCTTCGCGAAGGACCTCGAGGCGGGTGCGCCCGAGGGGATGCC
>JACEFY010000227.1 GCA_016807485.1 Stenotrophomonas maltophilia
GCGGCGAGTGCCGCGTGCGCCTCCGGCGCGGCGACGACGAGCGCCACCGGTGTCCCGACACTCCCGGCGGCGCCGATCAGGCCCGCCGACGATGAGGCGAGCGTGCCCTGTGGTGTGACATCCAGGAGCACCAGCACCGCATCCGCTGCAAAATCGACCATCACGCTCTCCTTAGGCCAGTCGGTTCTCGATGAGGAAGGCGGCGAGCTTGTCGCCGGCATCCCCCTCGTCGACGATCTTCACGCCGGCCCCGCGGGGCGGCTTCTCGCTGACGGTCGTCATGATGGACTGCGGCGCGATCGCCGGGTCGATGTCGATGCCGAGGTCATCGAGCGACACGGTCTCGAACGGCTTCTTCTTGGCCGCCATGATGCCCTTGAAATTCGGGAACCGCGCATCGGGCAGCGCTTCGGTGATCGAGATCACGGCCGGCAGCGCGGCGCTGACCTGCGCGACGCCCGCATCGCTCGCGCGGGTGCCGGTGACGCGATCGTCGGCGATCGTCACCGACGACAGGGCGGTCGCGTGCGGCACCGCCAGATGCTCGGCGAGCATGGCCGGCAGGACGCCGCCCGACCCGTCGGTGGAGAGGTTTCCGGTGATGACGAGATCGAAGCCGGCGCGGCGCACGGCGGCGGCCAGGACTCGCGCCGTCACACCCAGGTCGGCGCCGGCCAGGCGGTCGTCGACGACCTGCAGTGCCGAACCGGCGCCCATCGCGAGGCCCTTGCGAATGGTCGCGGCGGCATCTCCCGACGCCATCGACACGACCTGCACCTCGGTGCCCGGGTGCGCGTCGGCGTGGCTCAGCGCCACTTCGAGGGCCCGCTCGCCGATCTCGTCGAGCACACGATCGGACGCCGCCCGATCGGCAAGCCCGGTCTCGAGGTCGAGCTTGCGGTCGCCATAGGTGTCGGGGACTTCTTTGACCAGCACCACGATCTTCATCGGTTCTCCTTCGCGATGACTTCATCCTACGAGATGCGACTGAGTGCCGCGAAGCGTGGAACTGAGATTCACACCGATCGTGGAGGACTCAGCGGTGGGTGAAGTTCGCCGATCGCTTCTCGCGGAAGGCGGCCATGCCCTCCTTCTGATCGTCGAGGGCGAACAGCGACGAGAAGACCTGCTTCTCGAACCGCAGGCCCTCGGCGGCCGTGGTCTCCAGAGACGCACGCAGCGCCTCCTTCGCGGCATAGACGACCGGCAGCGATTTGGCGGCGATCGTCTCGGCGACATTCTCCGCCTCCGCGAGGAGGTCGGCGGCGGGCACCACGCGCGAGACGAGTCCCGCACGCTCGGCCTCGGCGGCATCCATCATCCGCCCGGTCAGCACGAGTTCGGCCGCCTTGTAGTAGCCGACCGCGCGAGGGAGCCGCTGCGTGCCTCCGAGCCCGGGGATCACGCCGAGGTTGATCTCGGGCTGGCCGAAGCGCGCGGTGTCGGCGGCGAGGATGATGTCGCACGTCATGGCGAGCTCGCAACCGCCGCCGAGCGCGTACCCCGCCACCGCGGCGACGACGGGGGTGCGCACCCGGCTGAATGCCTCGAGGCCGGCGAAAGGATTCTGCATCGCCATGTCGCGCGACGACTTCCCCTCCATCTCCTTGATGTCGGCGCCCGCGGCGAAGGCCCTCTCCGAGCCGGTCAGCACGATGCATCCGACCGCGTCATCGGCGTCGAAGACGGATGCCGCGTGCGCAAGCTCGTCGACGAGCGTGGAGTTCAGCGCGTTGAGCGCCTCGGGACGGTGGAGGGTGATCCAGCCGACGCGTCCTCGCGTCGAGGTCAGGATCGAGGTGTACTCGGTCATGCTCCCCATCGTGTCACGCGGGCCGTCGCCGCGCCCGTCTCGCCCGCGCCCGCACGGAACGCACAGCGGCGCCGCACCACCCCTGCCGTTCACCTCGAGGTCATGTGGGCGCCACGCGGCGCCCGTAGGCAAGGGGCATCCCTGCCCAACGATCCGAGGACATCGATGCGCTCTTCCGTCCGACGTCGTGCGATCGCGGGGGCCACCACGGCCGCCCTCGCCTGCACGCTCGCCTTGACTCCCCTGATCGCGGCTTCGGCCGCGCCCGCCCCGACACCGCCCGTCGTGTACTCCGCCGACGACGCCGCGATCTCTCTGACCCCGATCGGCACGCACAGTACGGGTGTGT
Source organism: Stenotrophomonas maltophilia (assembly GCA_016807485.1). Lineage (GTDB taxonomy): Bacteria > Actinomycetota > Actinomycetes > Actinomycetales > Microbacteriaceae > Microbacterium. The sequence continues at coordinate 2,163 of JACEFY010000227.1, forward strand.
TCGAGGAATCGGCAGCCGAGATCGTCGCCGCCCACGGTGGCCGCCTGTTCGTCGTGAATGCGCAGGCGGGCGCTGTCACGGTGCTCGATGTCAGCGACCCGACCGCGCCGACCCCGCTGTACGAGATCGCCGCCGACGGCATCGCGAACTCGGTCGCCGTCCGATCCGACGGCTTGGGCGTCATCGCCCTCGAGGCGCCGTCCAAGACGGATGCGGGTTCGCTCGTGTTCTTCGATGCGGATGCCGATGCGCCCACCCTCCTGGGATCGGTCACCGTCGGCGCCCTGCCCGACATGGTCACCGTCTCGAAGGACGGCGCCTTCGCGGTCGTCGCGAACGAGGGCGAGCCGGCAGGTGACTTTTCGGTCGACCCGGAGGGCTCGATCGGCGTCGTGACGCTGCCCACCGCCAAGCAGGCACCTGCGCAGAGCGCCGTACGCATCGCCGGATTCGGCGCGTTCGAAGGCGCGAACCTGCCGGCCGGTGTCCGCGTGTTCGGTCCGGATGTGGCCGCGCCCGATCAGGGCGAGCGCGCGCTCGAATCCAATCGCGTGAGCCGCAACCTCGAGCCGGAGTACGTCACGATCGACGGCGGCACGGCGTACGCCGCGATCCAGGAGGCCAACGCGATCGCGGTCGTCGATCTCGCGTCCGCCACCGTCACCGACCTCTTCTCCCTGGGATTCAAAGACCATGGCCTGGCGGGCAACGGGCTCGACGCCAGCGACCGCGACAAGGCGATCCACATCGCCACCTACCCGGGCCTCAAGGGCATCTACATGCCCGACGGCATGGCGTCGTACCGGGCGGCCGGCGCGACGTACCTCGTCACCGCGAACGAGGGCGACGCCCGCGAATGGGGCGACTACATCGATGAGGCGCGGGTGAAGGACCTCGGCAAGAAGGGTCTCGCGGCGGTCTGCGCCGACAGCCCGCTCGCGGCACAGAAGGCGGACGCTGACCTCGGTCGCCTGAAGATCGCCACCGACCTGGGCGTCGCGGAGGGTGCGGACTGCTACAGCGAGCTGTACTCCTACGGTGGGCGCTCCTTCTCGATCTGGACGACCGACGGCCGGCAGGTGTTCGACTCCGGCGACGGCTTCGAGCAGACCCTCGCCGCGGCTGTTCCCGACTACTTCAACTCGGGTCACGACGAGACCGGCTTCGACACGCGGAGCGCCGCGAAGGGCCCCGAGCCCGAGGGCGTCGCCATCGGCGCGGTGAACGGACGGACCTATGCGTTCGTCGGGCTCGAGCGCGTCGGCGGCATCATGGTCTACGACATCACCGACCCCGCAGCATCCTCGTTCGTCACGTACGTCAACAACCGCGTCTTCGCGGCGGGCGTCGACCCGAGCGCTGCATCGCGGGACCTCGGTGCCGAGGGCGTGACGTTCATCCCGGCGGAGTCCTCGCCCACCGGCGAGCCCCTGCTCGCGGTCGCGAACGAGGTGTCGGGCACGACGACGCTGTTCGCCATCGATGATGGCCTCACCGACATCCAGGTGCTCACCGTCAACGACTTCCACGGCCGACTCGAGGCCGACCTGCGAAACGGCGTCGCCGGGGCCGCTGTCGTCGCGGGAGCCGTCGACGCGTTCGAGGCGAAGAACCCGAACACGCTGTTCGTCTCGGCCGGCGACAACATCGGGGCGTCGACGTTCACATCGTTCATCCAGCACGACGACCCGACCATCGATGCGCTGCTCGCCGCGGGCCTCGACCTCGGCGCCGTCGGCAACCACGAGTTCGACGCCGGATTCGACGACCTCACGGGCCGCGTGCTGCCCCGCTTCGGCAGCGACGACTTCGGGCTCGGCGCCAACGTCTACCTGCGCGGCACGAAGACGCCGGCGCTCCCCGAGTACGCCATCCGCGAGATCGACGGCGTGCGGGTGGCCTTCATCGGCACCGTGACGCCGGACACGGCTGCGATGGTGACACCGACCGGGATCGCCGGCATCGAGTTCGGCGACCAGCGAGAGGCCGCCGATCGGGTGGCGGCGGAGATCACCGCGACGGATGCCGCCGACGTGATCATCCTGCTCACCCACTCGGGATCGGCGACCTCGGTCTGCGCGAACGTCGCCGCTGACACGAGCACCTTCGGGACCCTCATCCGTGAGGCGGCGCCCGACATCGACGCGATCGTGTCGGCGCACACGCACCAGACGTACGCGTGCGAGATCGACGGACGCCCGGTGATCCAGGCGTCGGAGTACGGCAAGGCGCTGGGCACGCTGCAGCTCTCGGTCGACTCCGCGACCAAGG
>JACEFY010000228.1 GCA_016807485.1 Stenotrophomonas maltophilia
GGTCGGCCAGCGGTCCGTGCCCGTCGGCCGCTTCGCGCCACGACCGTTCGCGCCCGGAGCGCTCCCACACCGTCCACAGGAGCTCGTGGGCGGTCGCTCCGTCGGCGAGTTGGCCTCGCACGAGCGCGACGGTCTCGGCGATCCGGGCTGCGCGGCGCCCCTCGCGGGTGTCGAGGAGCTCGAACTCGAGCGGATGGCGCAGCCCCGATGCGAGCAGCTCCCGCACGGACGGGACGGGCGTGTCGTCGTCCGGGGGCAGGCGACGCAGGGCGTCATGGCGGAGGGCGGTGCGCAGCCGACGCAGCTCGATGGCATCGAGCCCGCCGTGCCGGAGCGCCTCGGCCGGCTCGTCGGCGTGCCATTCGTCCCGCGCGGCGAGGTCGACCAGCGCGAGCAGTTCGCGGACGGCCCGCGTCTCGCCGAGCGTGCGCCCTTGACCGCTCGCCGCCGTCGGGACGTCGCGCGCCGACAGCTCGGCCTCCAGCGCGACCACTTGGCGGCTGTCGTGCGCGATGACGGCGCACCGCTCCCACGGGATGCCGTCGTGGATGTGGCGCTCCCGCAGCAGTCGGGCGATCGTGTCGAACTCTTCGCCCGTCGACCGCACGGCGAAGGAACGGATCGATCCGTCGGGTCCCTCCCCCGACGGCCCGGACTCGGGCGGACGGCGGTGCGCGACGACGCCGACCGCGCCGATGCGCGCGGTCACCTGGGCGGCGAGGTCGACGAGGGCGGGGGTGCCTCGGTGCCGCGCACCCAGAACGTGCACAGGGACATCGCGGGCCAGCCGGGCGAAGTTCTGCGGCGTCGCCCCCCGGAAAGAGCCCGAGCCGACGTCCGGATCGCCGAACGCGACAACGGCGACCCCCCGCGCCCGCGCCGCCTCCAGAAGCTCGATCCCGCCGAGCGTGAGCTCCTGCGCGTCGTCGACGAGCAGGGTGCGGAGGCGCCCCAGGGGCACGGATGCCGCGGACGCCGGCATCCGTGCGAGGCCGACCGCCTCCCGCACGAGCCCGGCGGCATCGCGGTGCGCCCCGCGCATGTCGGCGCGGACGGCGCGGTACTCGCTGGCGAACGCGGCCAGCGACGCCCAGACAGGGCGGTCGTCACGTGCCGAGAGAGCGGCCAGGGCACCCGGCTCGATGCCGAGCGTCGTGCATTCGGCCAGGAATGCGCGCACCTCGGTGCGGAACCCGCGGGTGGCGCGGATGTCGGCCGTGAGCCACGCGGGCCACCGGCTCGGCGTGCCCTCGGCCTCGTCGTCGGCGTCGCCCTCGAGGAGGTCCTGCACGATGCGGTCTTCGTCGGGCCCCGTCAGCAGCTGGGGTGGTTCGAGCCCCGCGGACACCGCCTGCGCACGCACGAGCTGGTAGGCGAAGGCGGCCACCGAGCGCGCCAGAGGCCCGGGGGTGGCCACCCGCACACGGAGAGCCAACCGGTCGCGCAGCACAGTCGCCGCCTGGCGGGTGGGAGTGAGCACGAGGAGCTCGTCGGGCCGGATGCCGGATGCCACGAGCGTGGCGACGCGTTCGATGATCGCCGTGGTCTTGCCCGTCCCCGGCGCACCCACCACCACACCGGACGCCGTCGCAGGAAGGTCGATGACGGTCTGCTGAGCGGGATCGGGCACCGTCGCGGGCATGGTTCCACGCTATCCGCCGGCACGGACACCGGGAGACGGCGGCGCGTTCGCCGAGAGCGTGCACGGCGTCGCGTCCCGCCGGCCGGGCATCCGACCCGGTGTCGTAGAGTCGAGATGCGCCCGCCGCCGCGGGCTTTACGAATCGGCAAGAAGGACGTGGCACCACCGTGGAGATCCGCATCGGCATCGCGAACACCGCCCGTGAGCTCAGTTTCGAATCGGCCGAGTCGGCCGATTCCGTGAAGAAGTCCGTCACTGCGGCGATCGACGGCGGCACGGCCGCCGTCACCTTCACCGACGTCAAGGGCAACGCCTACATCGTGCCGACCGCCGGGATCGCCTTCATCGAGGTCGGGACCGAAGAGTCGCGGCGCGTGGGCTTCGTCGCCTGAGGCGCGATCCGTGGAGATCCTGCTCGGCATCATCTTCGGGTCCACCATCGGCGGCGTCCTGCACTTCCTGCAGCCCGGCCGCGAGTCCCGCGGCACGGCGCTGGCACCGGTCGTCGGCGCCGTCGTCGGGGGCCTCACCTGGCTCGTCCTGACGTGGGCGGGTGTCGGCACCGACAACCCGTGGATCTGGGTGCTGTCCATCGTGCTGCCGGCGCTCGTCGTGCCGGTGCTGCTCGCCGTGCTCACCCGGTCGCGGGCCGCGCACGACGCCGAGGAGCGCCTGCGGCTGAAGATCGCCTGATCAGGCGTCGAGGCCGATCGCGGCCATGCGCCGCGAGTGCGCCGCCAGCAGGTCGGTGAAGACGGGTTCGACCTTCTTCTCCTCGGCCGCGTCGAGCGTCTGCGGCCCGAGGGCCCCGCGTGCGATGAGGAGGGTGTCTCCGACGAGTCGGCGACCCCAGAGGGCCAGCAGCGACTTCCATTCCGGGTCCGACGCGATCGCCTCGGCGATGATCTGCGTGAGGGCCTGCCGGTCGTCATCGGCACGGAGGATCTCCGCCGCCCGCTCGCCCGTCGCGCCGTAGCTCGCCGCCAGCGCGAGATAGAAGTCGTCGAGCATGCCGGCGGTGATGTGCACCGTGAGCATGGTCTCGAGGGGCCGCGCACCGTGGGTCCCGCGGCGGAAGGCGTCGAGCGGCTCGCGGAACGGGAGCATGATCTCGAGCGGGTCGTCGTGGCGGTCGCGGATGAGGCCGACGAGCCCACGGTGTTTGATGAGCGCCGCACCCGCCGCCAATGACAGCGACTCCTTGTGGGAGAGCTCCGGAGTCGGGGCGATCAGCTGACTGAGCGTCTCGAAGTAGCCGAGCTGCAGATATGCCGCCTGCCCGAGGAAGGTGTCGATGTCGGGGGCGAGCTCTTCGAAGTCGACGCGACTGACGTCGCCGAAGTCGCCGCGCGAACGGAGCTTCAACGTTCGGGCGGCGGCGCGATCGCGCTGCCAGGGCCAGGTCACCACGAGGACAGCCTAGAGCCCACCGCGGCGCGTCGCCGGGCGGCGCGGTGCGCTCCGGTAGGCTGGAGCGGTCCCGGCGATGGATCGGGGCCACCGCGCCTGTGGCTGAGTGAAGGGCGTGGATCTCTTCACCGGCGGCTTCTCACCGCCAGACAGGCATGACACCATGACGACTTTCGCCGAACTCGGCGTCGACCAGGACATCGTCGACGCGCTCGCGGCAAAGGGCATCGTCGACGCGTTCCCGATCCAGGAGCAGACGATCCCGCTCGGCCTCCCCGGCCAGGACATCATCGGCCAGGCCAAGACCGGCACCGGCAAGACCTTCGGCTTCGGCATCCCCGTCGTCCAGCGCCTCGGCCTCACCCCCGAGCCGGGCGTCAAGGCCCTCATCGTGGTGCCGACGCGCGAACTGTGCGTGCAGGTCTACGAAGACATCGACATGCTCACCCAGAACCGCGCGACCAGCGTCGTCGCGATCTACGGCGGCAAGGCCTACGAGGGCCAGATCGAGCAGCTCAAGGCCGGCGCGCAGATCGTCGTCGGCACGCCGGGTCGCCTCATCGACCTCAACAATCAGCGTCTGCTCGACCTCTCCAACGCGACCGAGGTCGTGCTCGACGAGGCCGACAAGATGCTCGACCTCGGCTTCCTCGCCGACATCGAGAAGATCTTCCAGAAGGTCGCCCCGGTCCGTCACACCCAGCTCTTCTCGGCGACCATGCCCGGGCCGATCGTCGCCCTCGCGCGACGCTTCATGTCGAACCCCATCCACATGCGCGCCAACGACCCCGACGAGGGCCTCACGCAGGCCAACATCCGCCACCTCGTCTACCGCGCGCACTCGCTCGACAAGGACGAGGTCATCGCCCGCATTCTGCAGGCGGAGGGCCGCGGCAAGGTCGTCATCTTCACGCGCACCAAGCGCGCCGCCCAGAAGCTCGTCGACGAGCTCAGCGACCGCGGCTTCAATGCGGGCGCCGTCCACGGCGACATGAGTCAGGAGAGCCGCGAGCGGTCGATGGCGGCGTTCAAGGCCGGCAAGAAGGACGTCCTCATCGCGACCGACGTCGCCGCCCGCGGCATCGACGTCAACGACGTCACGCACGTGATCAACCACACCATCCCCGAAGACGAGAAGACCTACCTCCACCGCGTCGGCCGCACCGGCCGGGCCGGCAACACCGGCATCGCGGTGACCTTCGTCGACTGGGACGACCTGCACAAGTGGGCGCTCATCAACCGTGCGCTCGAGTTCGGGCAGCCCGAGCCCGTCGAGACCTACTCGTCGTCGCCGCACCTCTACACCGACCTCGACATCCCCGCCGGCACGAAGGGGCGCATCGCCTCGGCGCCGAAGACCGCGACCGTGCGCACGC
>JACEFY010000229.1 GCA_016807485.1 Stenotrophomonas maltophilia
TGGCGACGCCCTGCGACGACCCGGCCGTCGCCACCGCACTCGCGACCGGAACGGATGAGGGCGTCGTCGCCGCGTTCGGCGGGGCGGCTCGCTTCCGCGCGGCGGTCGCGACCGGCGGTGCCCCCTGCATCTCGCTCTCCGCCGCCGACCGGCTCTGGGTCGTCGTGAACAAGCAGCGACCGTTCGACCCGCTCGAGTACGAGCCGGCATCCGTCCAACGGCCCGAGGGGATGCAGCGGACCGCCGACGTGCGGCTGCGTCCGGATGCCGCCGCGGCGCTGACCGCACTCGTCCAGGCCGCGTCCGCCGAGGGTGCCGGCGCGATCGGCCTCAACAGCGGCTACCGGTCGTACTCCTCGCAGCAGAGCACGCATCGTGGGTACGTGAAGCAGCTCGGCGAAGCCGCCGCCGACCGCACGAGCGCCCGCGCCGGGTACAGCGAGCATCAGACCGGCATCGCCGCCGACGTCGTCGCATGCGCCGGCGGATGCCGCGGGATCGAAGCCTTCGCCGGCACGCCGCAGGCCGACTGGGTAGCGGCGAACGCGTGGCGCTTCGGGTTCGTCATCCGGTACGAAGACGGCCAGAGCGGCGTGACGGGCTACGAGTGGGAGCCCTGGCACCTGCGCTTCATCGGGGTCGACCTCGCCGCCGCGTACCACGACGGCGGCTTCCACACCCTCGAGGAGTTCTTCGGATTGCCGGCCGCCCCTGACTACGCGTACTGAAACCCAGTACCATGGTCGGTGGGATGCAATCCCACATTCTTCATCACTCGAGGACGAGAGGCAGGCGCACCATGGAGCGCGAGATCTACGACGAAGACCACGAGGCGTTCCGCGACGTCGTCAAGGAATTCCTGAAGCGCTACGCGACCGAAGAGAAGCGCAAGCAGTGGGATGCCGACGGCGAGATCGACCGGGCGACGATGCTGGCGGCCGGGGAGCAGGGCCTCATCGGGCTCAGTGTGCCCGAGGAGTTCGGTGGCGCCGGGATGCTGCAGGACTACCGCTTCCGCGCGATCGTGCTCGAGGAGACGATCGGCGCCGGTCAGGGTTCGCTCGCGGGTGCCTTCGGCATCCAGGACGACCTCGCCGTGCCCTACATCGTGCACATGGGCACCCAGGAGCAGAAGGAGAAGTGGCTCCCCGGCATGGCGACCGGCGAGATCCTCGGCGCCCTCGCGATGACCGAGCCCGGCGCCGGCAGCGACCTCCGCGGCATCAAGACGACCGCGAAGAAGGTCGACGGCGGCTACATCGTCAACGGCGCGAAGACCTTCATCTCCTCCGGCAAGACGGCCGACATCGTCGTGACGTTCGTGAAGACCGGCGAGGGCAACCGGCCGGATGCCTTCAGCCTGCTGATCCTCGAAGACGGCATGGAGGGCTTCGACCACAGCAAGAAGCTCGAGAAGATGGGCTTCCACGGGTGGGACACCGCCGAGCTGTCGTTCGTCGACGTGTTCGTGCCCGAGGAGAACCTCATCGGCGGCAAGGAGGGCCTGGGCTTCATCCAGCTCATGATGAACCTGCCGCTCGAGCGGCTGTCGATCGGCGTGGCCGCTGCGGCCGCCGGCGAGGCCGCCTTCCAGTGGACACGTGACTACGTGCTGAGCCGCGAGGCATTCGGGCAGCGCATCGCCGACTTCCAGAACACGCGCTTCCTTCTGGCCGACATGGCGACGACGGTCGACGTGATGTGGGCCTACAACGACCGGGCGATGATGCTCTACAAGGACCAGAAGCTCACGGCCGAAGAGGCTGCGAAGGTGAAGTTCTGGTCGACCGACCGCGAGGCCGAGCTCCTCGACATCGGCGTGCAGCTGCACGGCGGCTACGGCTACATCACCGAGTATCCGATCGCCCGCGCCTATCTCGACGCCCGCGTGCACCGCATCTACGGCGGCACGAACGAGATCATGCGCGACATCGTGTCGCGGCAGATCGTCGGCAAGCGCTGACACCTGCTGAACCGCCGGAATGCCGGCGCACCGTGGATCGGGCGCCCGGCATTCGCCGTCTGCGGGTTCGGCCCGCCGTTCCGTTCGGAAAGCAGGCTGGATCGACCGCGGGGGGCTCCCTGCGGGTCCAGACGAACCGATCAGCCTGCTTTCGACACGGGTACCACCCGTCGCCGGGCCAAGCGGGCGACGCCGGCCGCGCGGAGGCGGTCGGCGATGACGATCGCGAGCCACGTCCCGGCCAGGCACGACGCGGCGCACAGCACGACGAACGCGATGACGAGCGGCGGCGTCATCGCCCACAGGTCGAAGGACTGTGCCGCCAGCAGCGGGTAGGCGATGCCCATCGCGAGCGCGCCGAGGTAGTGCATCGCCGTGTTCCAGTGTCGGTAGCGGGTCACGAGGAAGGGCAGCTCCGGGAAGAACGACCAGAACAGCGTCGTCGCCACGGCCGTGATCGTGTAGAACGGCGCGAGCACGAGCCCCGAGATCACGCCCACGAAGAGTCCGGCGAACGGACGCTGCAGCAGCCGCAGTGCGATCACGGCCGGCATGACCCACAGGCCGGCGATGCCGACCGACACGAACGGCACCGCCGCGAAGAGGCCGAGCGACAGCCACCATCCGACGGCCAGGATCGCGCCGCCCGCGACGCCGATCGCGGCGCACGTGAGCGGGAACGCGGTGGTCACCTTGCCCATCAGTGCACCTCCGCCGACAGAGACGCCGATGCGGCCGCGGCGGGGTCGTGGCGCCAGTAGCCGATGAAGCTGATCCGCTCCTTGTCGACCCCCTGCGCGACGAGGTGACGCCGCGCAGCGGTGGGCAGCGCCTGCTCGCCGACGACGAACATGTGCGCGTCGGACGGCAGCGCATCCAGCTCCGTGAGTGCGGTGAGGGCGAGCGTTCCGGGGGCGGTGTCGGGATGCCGCACGAGCCACCGCACGGCGACTCCTTCGGGCGCGTCGAATGGAAGGATGTCGGCGGCCGACGGCGCCTCGATCAGGGCAACCCCGGTGGCGCTCGCCGGAAGCGACGCGCAGACACCGGCCACCGCGGGCGCGCCCGTCTCGTCGGCGACCAGAACCACACGGTCGACACCCCGGGCGGGATTGAATCCGAGCCCCTCGTCGATGATCACGACCGACTCGCCCGGGGCCGCGGCATCCGCCCACGCCGAGGCGGGTCCCGCTGCGGAGCCGGTGCCGTGCAGCACGAAGTCGACGTCGATCTCCGGGCCGCCGCTGGCGCCCACGGTGCGGTAAGCCCGCACCGTGTAGTTGCGCATCACCGGGCGCACGCCTTCGGGGATGCGCAGGTACTTCAGGTAGCCCAGCATCCTGTTGGCCTTCGCGGGAAGGCGGTCGAGGCCGGCATCGCCTCCGACCGGGAGGAACAGCCGGAACCACTGGTCGAACCCCATCGGGGTGAACCGCGCGATCTCACCACCGCCGAGCGTGACGCGCATCCAATGCGGGCTGAGGCGTTCGGTCCGCACCACCGCCAGGTGGAGCAGCTCCTGCGACGCGGGTTTGACCAGGTGGGAGGAGCGGGCCATGGCTGCCTTTCAGCGGGGGGTCCGGAGACGTCAGGGGAGGGTCCAGGGGAAGAAGGCGATGAGGATGCCGGCCGACGCGGCCCAGAACGCCGCAACGAAGACGGTGTCGCGGGCGCGCCACGGCACGAGGTGACGCTCGGTGCGGTCGGGCGCGGCGCCGAAGGCGCGGGCATCCATCGCGAGCGCGACACGCTCGGCGTGCCGGATGGCGCCGGCCAGCAGCGGCACGATGTACCCCCACCAGCGGGCGAGAGCTGCGAACGGGCCGCGCCCGGCGTGGGCCCCGCGCACGCGGTGCGCCTGCCGGATCACCTCGAGCTCGTAGCCGAAGCGCGGCACGAACCGGAAGGCCGCGAGCGCCGTGTATCCCACGCGATACGGCACGCGGAGCTGCTGCACGGTCGCACGCACGAGGTCGGGCCCGGTCGTGGTGAGCCCCGCGATGAGGGCGAGGGCGATGATGGCGGCGAGCCGCACACCGGTGGCCATCCCCACCGCCACGGCACCGCCGTAGAGCGTCCAGCCGCCGACCGTCAGCACCGCGACCGAGGTGTCGACGCGCGCGGGATCGGCCCAGAGCGCCATGCCGAATCCGATCACCGCAGCCGCGAGCGGCAGGGCGAAGACGAGCAGGAGCGCCCTGCGGGCCGTCAGCCGGGCGCCGATCAGCACGACGACGTACGCGAGGGCGATGAACGCGAGCGGGGTCGCGAGGTCGCGTGCGAACACGAGCACGATCATCGCGGGGAGCGGCGCCCCGAGCTTCGCCAGCGGGTTGAGTCCTGCGAGCAATCGCCCCGAGGGCGGGGCCGACACCCACGGGTCGACAGTCGCGGCGCTCACGAGAGCGCCCGG